>CACXGE010000031.1 GCA_902767135.1 uncultured Lachnospiraceae bacterium
AGCAAGAGATCTTATTGTTCTTCAGGAGAGGGGATATAAGGTATTGAAGGCATGTGCAGTTGACATGTTCCCTGGCACTTACCATGTTGAGAGTGTCGTGTTGATGTCAAGGGTTGATAAATAGGGTGTGAAAAGCCTTGAAATATAGAGATTTCCGAGAGTTGAGGTTAGAGCTTTGGCTCTCGGATTTTTTGCCTTATTAAAGAACAAAACATATCCAGGGGAGGCTTATTGGAAGGTTGAGTTGACAGGATTGAAAGTGTGTAGGTTGTGGAGATAGGATTATTAATAAAAAGGGGCAATCGAAAACTACGATTGACCTTGAGTTTATTTTTCTTCTGATTTTTTTAAGTGTTGTGCCATTTGCATTGCACCAAGTCGCATTTCCACTGAGACTGGCAACGTCGATGAAGGATGTAGCATTATATTTTCTTCATGTGCCAACACAATACCCTCCGAATCGTCCATTATGTTATAAATTATATAATCAAAGGATTTAAATCTCAAGAACGAAAGACAATTATACCCGTAAATATTATGAATGAAATGTAAAATAGCGTCAACATCTTGACGCTAAATAGAAAATGTGGTACAATGCATATTGGTAGAGTTTGATAAAGCGAAAGGAGAAAAATATGGAAGT
This sequence comes from uncultured Lachnospiraceae bacterium, assembly GCA_902767135.1. GTDB lineage: Bacteria > Bacillota > Clostridia > Lachnospirales > Lachnospiraceae > RUG11237. Next base: position 644 of record CACXGE010000031.1, read on the forward strand.
TAATGAATTTAAAGATTGGCTTAACACCAATACTGCATATACAAAAGAAACCAAAAGTAATATTTTGTCGCGCTTGAAAAGAGCTGACAAAATACTTCCTATACGGAATGAAAAAGTTTATTTGTTTAACCTTTCGCAAGAAAAAAGATTTCAAGCTTTAACAGTATCTGTAAAATCGCAAGTACGAAGAGCTGTCAAACTTTATTTTCAATATTTAGATTGGAAGGACGATATAACAGATGAGCCATCGAAAGAAAGTTAATGCTCTGTCTTTATTTGCAAATGTAGGTATTGCTGAAACTTATCTAAAAGACATTGGTGTGAATGTCGTTGTAGCAAATGAAATAGACCCCAAAAGAGTGAAATTTTATAGGCATTTGTATCCTGAAACCAATATGATTGAAGGAGATATTACAGATGTAGAAATTAAAAATGAAATAATTGAAAATGCAAAAAGGAATCATGTAGAGCTTATTTTAGCAACACCTCCCTGCCAAGGTATGAGTACTGCAGGAAAAATGGACAAATGGGATGTTCGAAATACTTTGGTTTGCCATGCTGTAGAAATTGTTAAGACCATCAAGCCTAAATATGTGTTCCTTGAAAATGTACCTCAACAGCTTAAAACTAAAATTTCATATAATGGGAAAATCATGTTCATTCCTGAATATATAAAACAAGAGTTGGAAAATGAATATATTTTTAATGACAATAATGTAATTGAAGCTTCAGAATACGGAGTTCCACAATTTCGAGAAAGAGCAATTATGTTATTGGTGCGTAAGGATATAGGAAAACAGTGGTCTTTTCCAAAAAAAACGGGAATAGTAACTTTGGAAGAAGCTATAGGAGATTTACCGTCTTTGGATCCAGAGGTATATGATATTCCATATCATGAAATGATAGAGATGTTTCCAGAATTTGAAAAGAAAAAAGCGGCGGGAGCAGCAATTTCAAAGTGGCACTATCCTCCTAAACACGTAAAAAGGCAAGTTGTTAGTATGATGCATACTCCTACAGGACAGACAGCCTTTGACAATATAGAAAAATATCAACCAAGAAAGAAAAACGGTGAGCTTGTTACGGGTTTCAGAAACACATATAAGAGACAGCAATGGGATAGACCTGGAACAACTGTTACGATGTATAGTAGAGAGATAAGTTCACAAGGGAATGTACATCCGGGAAGGTATATAGGTGTAGATGACGAAGGGTATGATATTTATTCCGATGCACGTGTAATGTCTATATACGAACTAATGATAATGTCTTCATTACCAAAAGACTGGAACATACCAGATGGTGTTTCAGACCATTTTATAAGATGTGTTATTGGCGAAGGCATTCCACCGTTATTAGTAAAAAGAATAGTTGAAGAAATGATGGTGATTGAGAATGAGTAGATTAACTGGCCTGTCATTGTTTTCCAATGTGGGTGTGGCAGAAGCATATTTTAAGGAAATAGGAGTAGATATTGTTCTTGCAAATGAGCTGTTGCCTGAAAGGGCACAGTTTTATTCTGATGTATATCCAGAAACAGAAATGATTTGTGGGGATATAACGGATGATGAATTGAGAAAGCAGATTGTTGAAAAGGCAATTGCTAAGTGTGTGGATTTTATAATTGCAACACCTCCTTGTCAAGGAATGAGTAAATTGGGTTTGATGTCTCCGAAAGATGTGAGAAATCAACTGATTTATTATGCAGTAGATGTAATTAAAAAGGTTAACCCCAAATATATTCTGATTGAAAATGTTCCACAAGCATTGACTACAAAGATAGAAGTAGATGGAGAAACAATGCTAATTCCTGACTATCTTAAGAAGGAGTTAGGGGAAAAATACAATTTTAATAGTGATAGTAGAATTCGAACAATGGATTATGGGGTATCTCAAATGAGGCCAAGGTGTATTTTCTTGTTATCATCAAAAGACACAAATGTTAAATGGGAGTTTCCAAAAAAAGAGAAAGTGATTCCGCTGAAAGATATACTGATGAGTGTACCATCAGTGGATCCCCTGGTTCGTGAGGGGTATGATGAAACATTAAAAATGTTTCCTGATTTTGAAAAAAAGAAGAAGGCGGCACTTGAGGTTTCTAAATGGCACTATCCTCCTACACATAATAAGAGACATATTTTGTGGATGCAACATACTCCTTCCGGCACTTCGGCCATTTACAATGAAGTATATTATCCACAAAAACCAGACGGAACAAGAATATCAGCACACGAAAATCAATATCGTAGGCACAGTTGGGAAAAACCTTGCAGAACTATTACACAGAATAATGGTGTGGTAAGTTCTCTATGTTGTGTGCATCCAGGTAAAGAATATACAAGTGCCAACGGAGAAAAACTGTATTCTGACCCACGTGTGCTTACGATATATGAATTATTATTAGTGTCTTCTTTACCTGTAGATTGGCCTATTCCTTTATGGGCAAAAGATACACTTATCAGAAAGGTTATCGGAGAGGGTATTCCACCTTTAATGGTAAAAAAAATTATGTTAGAATTATTAAAACAAATTTAATGGAGGTGCAATATGGGAAAAATAGTAATACCTAAAAACAGTGCATCAATAGAAGAAGTTATGGGTGCGATGCAAATATACTACGATGCTAATGATTGGTTGTCTAATGCAGATTTTATTCAAATTTATAAGAATCGTATTGGAGTTATTGGTGATGATAGAGATTCATCTGCTTATACAAAGAAAACAGAAATCGGTGCTTATTATGGATTTATTGAATGGGAAGACATTAATAAAACCCAATCCCCA
>CACXGE010000032.1 GCA_902767135.1 uncultured Lachnospiraceae bacterium
AAAATGTAGATTTTACAAAAATCGGGCAATTTTGCATGCGTAAGCATTGCCCGATTTACGTAACTGTTCAGTGATTCTGAACAGTTACGTGAAATCAATACATAGAAACTATTATGAGGTGAAATATATGCAAGTAAATGAATCAGCAGAAAACTACTTAGAAACCATTTTGGTATTAAGCCAAACGCTTCCTGTGGTCCGTTCTGTAGATGTGGCAAACGAACTGGGATTTAAAAAATCCAGTGTAAGTATTGCCATGAAGAATCTTCGTGAAAAAAAACATATCATTGTGAGTGATGCAGGTTTTATTACCCTGACAGAATCCGGGCGTGAAATTGCAGAAATGATTTATGAACGTCATAAATATATTTCTTCCTGGCTAGTTTCTTTAGGAGTGCCAGAGGAAATTGCATCAGAAGATGCCTGCAGAATTGAACATGTCATCAGCAAGGAAAGCTTTGAAGCAATCAAAAAAAATACAAATCTTGCTTAGTGCAGGATTTGTATTTTTTTGATTCCGCAAGGAGAGACAACATGAAAAGAAATGCAACACTTTTGAGAAAAATTTTAATGATTCTCATCCTTATCCTATTTGTCATCTGTATCATAATTACCTGTTATCAGTACTTTTCACCCTTCCATGGAAGCTATGCATATATCTATCAGGATGGAAATTTATTGCATGTGATTGATTTATCCCAGACGGATAAACCTTATGAGATTACTGTTGACTATAGAGGTAAGGAATCGGAAGGATATAATATTATCCGTGTAGAAAATGGAAAAATTGGAATCAAAGACGCAGACTGCCCGGATAAAACCTGCGTACACATGGGAATGACAAGTTCTAAAAATTATCCCATTACCTGTCTTCCCCATAAACTGATCATCCAAATCAAAGGGGAGGATACCTCAACTTCCAACCAGGAAGTTGATGCCATTTCCCAATAATGCAGTTCAACCAAAAACCTATCTGTTCAGAACCCCTGAGCAGATAGGTTACATTGGGCAATTATGCACGGGCAAGCATTGCCCGATTTACTGTATTTATTTTCTTCCCTGAAATCTTTTTTCATTAAAATTCGGTATCAGCTTTTTCCAGGTCTTCTTTTTTCCTATGACTTTAAGATATTTGTTGGAATATTTAAGAGACTGAGAAGTGTCTATATATTTATATACATAATAGGCCTCTCTCTTACTTCCATCATTGTTTTCTAATCCCATTGCCAACCCTTGAGCAGCTTCCCAATCATTGTCAAAGGTTCTGATATAGAAAAATGCGTCAATCATATCATTAAATTCTGCTTTGTAATACGCATAAGCCACAGATGCTGCCTGCTTACTCTCTCCCATGTTCTTGGTATATCCTTGTTCTGACAAAATGATGCTGATATCTTCACCATAATTCTTCTTTACATAGTTGGTTACCACTTGAATATTTTTCATTCCCACAATATAGGAGTACTCATTATTCTTATAGTTTGGACTTTTTGTGTAAGCTGGCGCTGTCAATGGATTGGCATAGGCATGATATGCCAGATTCCATTCCATCTCTGAAGCCTCCTTCTTTAGTTCCTGTACAAATGTAATCAAGGTAGCTTTCCCGTTCCAACCCATTTCAGAAGTTGGCAGAGCCCATGCCCCATCCAATGGAATATATACTTTTGCATTTTTATACTCTGCCTGAACTGCATTGCTCAACATCACAAATGCCTGTGCATAACTTGCCATATAAGCATTTAAGGAAGTTTCCCCGGTATGATTCCAATACTTTTGGGAGTTTACTTCATTTCCCAATATCCAGTTAGACACCAGGCATCCCTTTTTATTGTAGGTTTCTGCCAGAAAACTAAACATTGCTTCAATGGTTTCTCTCGCCTTTTCCTCCTGAGTATTTAAGGCATAATAATAAAATCCTTTTTGTCTGCCGGAAGGTGTAATCAAGAATTCATTGTTATCCCGCCAGTCCATATATAACACCATAGTTACATTCATATTGCGCTTGTTATATTCTTTCACCCGACGTTCTTCCACTGCATTAAAGTAATATGTTTTTCCATTGTATACGTACGGTGTGCCAGAACCTTCTTTTCCAAGTACATCATGAATATTTACATTACATAAAGCCCATTTTGCATTGATAGAATAATCTCCATCCGGATAATGCATTCCTTTTTTGGATGCAGGTACGTAATATACAGATTTATTTGTGGCTGTCTGTTTTATATTTTCCAGATAAAATGGCTCACTGATTAACTTATATGACTTATTTACCTTTACTGCCAATGCAAATTCGGATACCACATTTACTTTGTCTTTGCCATCCAATTCAAATATCAATCGGCTTCCCTTCCAGGTTTTCTCTAGCATTGCACCTGCTGTATGATGGGTGCCATTCACCTTTACCAGGTAATAAAAATCATCACTGCTCTTTACGTTCTTTGGAATATTAAACGTAATCACAACTTTACTTTTAGACTCCCGCTTTGCCTTTACCACAGTAGCTGCGTCTGACTTTGGACTAATCTGTTTTTTGGAGCCCGAAATGCGGATTTTCACTACCTTTCCATATGGTCCATAGGCGGCATATCCCACAGAATCATAGCAGTAGCCCATAACCTTTATATAGTAAGTGCCTGCCGCCAGATTGGAAATTTTAAATATCCGTTGACTTCCCAAATCATATTTTATGGTATGGCCTTTGGTAAATTTCTCATTGGTACTTACCGCAATCTGATATCCTTTTACCTCTTTATTTTTCTTAAGTTTTATGGTGAGCCTTTGAGCTTTCCAGGACAGACTACTCACTTCACAAGTTGATTTAGGTGCGGATTTTTCCCACTTTGCATACAAATTTATATCCCTATGTATTTTGGCACCTTCTATGTGATTTACACGATCCTTATATTTTTTATCACTATACCATCCGGTAAAATAATATCCTCGTCTCACAGGTACAGGCAAAGATATGGTCTTACTCTTTATGGTAAAAGACGAGGGAATTTTTTCTGTTGTGAATTTTCCCCCTTTCTTACGAAATTCTATCATATAATACTCTAATTCCCAGTTTGCCTCATATACATATGTCATTCCTTTTTGGATTACAATTTTATTATTGTAAACTTTCTTATTTCCTTTCAGATTCCAACCACGAAATACATAACCTGTTTTTGTAGGTTCCGGCAATTGCATAATATATTTAGAACACTTGCTTTTATTCTTAAAATCATCTTCTGTAAGTTTTAGTACATATGTATTTTTTTTATTGATTGAAAAGGAGCCGCCTCTCCCTTTAAAAATCACTTTTGCTACTACTGGTACTTTTGTAGGCTGTGGCGTTACTGTTGCCTTGCCTTCTGGCGTGGGAACCTCCGGACTGACCTGAGTTTCCATGCCATAACTTCTAATATTGTCTAACATCATAATTCCACTACTTAAAATAAGCGTAAAAATAAAAACAAGCACTAGGTTCCATAAGCTATCTGCCTGCTTTTTTTCCATAGAAACACCCCTTTTTCATTTTCTTAATCTAGTGTAACATATCTTTTCTTCCTCTTCCACATTTATTTCCTTAAGATTTTTGAAAGAAAATACCTATCTGTTGGGAGTTACTGAACAGATAAATATTTGTGGAAGCCTGTACTGAATAGTTCCTATGAAAACACTATAAAAAATCTTAATTTTGTCCGATACAGTTACTATATGCCATATTGTAGACAGGAAAGAGGTGTTAGTGTGAATAAAAATAACAAAACCAATCAAGAAGAAGAAATCTTTCAAACCACCATGGAACAGGTGGCACACAGAATCCGTATACGACCTGGGGAGAAATTGGTAGAACAGGTGCTATCCGAATCCGAAGATACTTCTAAAGCACAAGATAATGATATTATCTATCAGGTAAACGAAACTCCGATCGAAATCACGGAGACCGATTATGGAAGAAAATCTGACCGTGAAAATTTAAACTGCACTGTGGATATTGGTGCTGACGGTATGGTTGCCTATTTGATGCTTTATGGGAAAGCAGAAGGAACTTATACTGTGGAAGAAATTGTAGAATATTTAAACAGCCTGAAAATTATTCATGGCATTCGAAAGAAAACGATTCAACGAATGATTGATGAACGACAATACTATGAAGAAGTGGTCATTGCCCGAGGAACAGATGCAGCCAAAGGAAAAAATGGCTATTTTGAATTCCATTTTAACCCCACCCCGGAAACCAAACCCATTATCCTTCCTGACGGTTCTGTAGACTACAATAAACTTGGAAAAATAGAATTAGCAGAAACCGGACAGCTCCTTGCCACGTATCACAAGGCAATTCCTGCTGTAGACGGCGTTAATATTTTTGGAAACTGTTCTCCCATAGACCCTGCTGTGGACTTAGAACCTTTAAAAACCAAAGGGGTGGTTATGACCCCTGACTGTCGGGATTATTATGCCACTTCCGAAGGAAAAATTTCATACTCCAAGGCAGACCACACCTTAACGATTACCCCGATCTACATTATTGAAGAAAGTGTAGACAATGCCACTGGGGATATCCGTTTTCATGGAGATGTATTGGTAAAGGGAAATGTTTTTGCCAATACCACCATCCGTGCCACTGGAAATATCACGGTAAATGGTCATGTGGAAATTGCTAACCTTCACGCTGGAAAAAATGTAATCTTGAAAAATGGAATGCAGGGCTCCGGCATAGGTACCATCCAAGCCAAGGGAGAAGTGATGGCAAAATTTCTGGAACAAACCCAGGTATATGCCGGTGGCAAAATTACTGCCAATGCCATCTTAAATTGTAATATAGAATCCGGTACGGAAATAGAAGTTTCCGGAAACCGGGGAACCATCATTGGAGGAAGTACCAAGGCAATTGAAAAAATCAGTTGCTTTGCTCTGGGAAACCGCGTAGGGGTAAATACCAAAATCATTGTGGGCTTCGAAAAAGAATTCAAAGAAGTCATTGCCGAATTGGATAGCCAAATAGAAGAGACCAGGGATAAATTGTTTGAGGCAGAACGTAATCTTTCCAGATTCAGTGCACAGCTTAGTGCAAAACCTGACCCTGCCATAGCCGAAGCCAAAGCAGCCGCATTTCGGGATAAGATAACTTATCAGGCAAATTTAAAAGAACTAAACAGCAAACACGAGGAAATGATTGATATTAGGGAACGTTCCATCGATGGCACTGTAGTTGCTTTCGGTCCTGTAAACGTGGGAACTACTGTAATCATCAACGGAATCAAAGAAACCTTGGAATCGGAACGTAAAAATGTGAATTTTACTGCCAAGGGCAGAGAAATGAGGGTGTATTCCAATACTATGTAAACAAAAAGGTTACAGGCATCTGCAACCTTTTCTATGTATTCACTCTCTTCAATCAGAACCTTACATTTACTGTAAGGTTCGTACCTGCGCCAAATCTCTGATTTGTGTGCATCA
>CACXGE010000033.1 GCA_902767135.1 uncultured Lachnospiraceae bacterium
ACGGGATAGTTGCATCCATATCCAATATCAGCCCATAGGCATTGCTTTTTATGAGCACTGTATCCTTCAACACTTACACCTCCAGTATCCTATTAATCCCCGATTGTCTGCCCACTTGGGGATTCTGCGATTCCACTTAAAATGTCATCCTGATGTTCCAATTCAAAATAATATTTTAGCACATCTCGTGCAATTTCAACAGCATTAGATGATGTATAACCGAAATTTATTCTGGTTGCCACAGCAATTTCAGGACTTTCCGCCGGAGCATATCCAATAAACAAGGCGTGGTTTGCTCTGCTTTTATTCTGTTCGGCTGTTCCGGTTTTTCCTGCCACAGTAACCTTATCTTCCATTTCTTTTAAAGCATTATATCCCGATGCCGCTTGTATCATCCCTGACTTTACCGCCGTCCAGGTGGAATCTGCAATATCAACCTGCTCATAGACAGAAGGAGTATAATCTTTCACCACTTTACCGTCTGAATTCTTGACCTTGTCAATCAGACTTAAATTGTAACAGGTGCCCTGATTTGCTAAGGTTGTCACATATCTTGAAAGCTGGGAAACTGTATAGTTATGAGTTCCCTGCCCAATTGCTGAACGCAGTGGATCTGTATCTGAAATCTCCGGCGGTGTCTCCACCATTTCCAGTCCGGAAGTATCTCCCAACCCGAATAATTTAGCATATTTTTTTATTTTTGCCAAGCCCTGTTCCGTATCATATCGACCATTATTCTGACTGAGAAGCCATGCTACCTCATTAAAGAAATAATTACATGAATTCTTCAATCCTCCTACCACGTTCAGGCTGCCATGGCTACCGCTGTAAATCCAACATTTTATATCTGGCTCCACCCTTTTAAAGTCACCAGTACACGTGATATAGCTTCCTGTACTGATAACCTTTTCTTCCAATCCTGCAATTGCTGAGATAGGCTTAAAGGTGGACCCTGGTGCAGTCTGTTGCTGGGTAACTGAATTGTACAACGGTTTTGATAAATCATTCAATAAATCATTATAATATTCTGAGTCCACTGTATTGGCCAGTCGATTGTTATCGTAACCGGGATAAGAAACCACTGCCAATGCCTCACCTGTATTGACATCTGTCACCACACAGGAGGCTGAACACGGATCCAACGCCAGCTGAGCCGGTGTGATTTCAATATTCTTAATCTTATTCTTTAAAAAATTATAGGCTGAAATCCCACCGCTGTACAATTTATCCTTGTCCTCATCATCTTTAGGCAGCACACCCTGTTCATATAAAATCTTACAAAGTTCATCCCCGCTGACCAGATTGCCGGCAATCATATACTTAAAGACTTTCTTTTCAAAACTGCTCACATTTCCCTGGGCATCCCTTACTGTAATCCCCTCTGTCAGTTTCTTTTCAATATATTGCAGTAAAGATTGATAAATTTCATCTGAATCTGAATACTTACTTTCCACTTCCAGCTTTGATATGTCAATACAGTTTTCTTCTACCAGAAATTTCAAATAGTCTTTTAATCCTATGGTCTCATCTTTCCATGCCTTATAAACTTCGGAGGATGTGTCAACGTCAATGATAATTCCATCATTATACTTTCCCAACATTGTGACAATAAAATATTCATACACCTGCATCTCCTTGGACAAAGACTGATAAGGGGTGGGATTTGCCGCATTCAGTTCTGCCATAATCTGTGCAACCACTGTGTCTCTACGTGCTTCATACTTAGACTGCACCTGTTTTTCCACATCCCCAGCATCCTCTGCTGTAAAATGAGAAGTTCGGATTACATTATTGTTAATCAGAGCATAATAAACATCGTCAATGGGAATCATAATATCCTTCGCCTTACTATTTCCCTGAACGTAAGTCTTTTGGTTGATAATCTTGGAATACAAAATACCTGCCAGCCGCTGTTCAATGATGTTGTAAACTGCTTTTTGAAGTTCAATATCAATGGTGAGATACAAATCATTTCCAGCCTCCGGCTCTTTTCTTTCCAGTTCCTCTACCACCTTACCCATATTGTCTACCGCTACCAGCTTATATCCTTTTTTCCCTTGCAGTTGTGTCTCCATTTCCTGCTCAATTCCTGCTTTTCCCACAGTATCTGTCAGTGTATAGCTGTCGTCCTGAGCCTGATATTCCTCCAGTTCATCCGAGGAAATCTTGCCGGTATATCCAATAATCTGAGCCATATACTGACTATCCACATACCGACGCATAGTAGTTTCTGCTATATCAACACCTTCCAATTCTCCACTGTTTTCCATAATCACAGCCACTGTTTCCGGCTTTACATCATTGGCAATGGTTGTTGCCATATATTGTTGATACATATTTAGGCTCAACTGATATCGAACTGTAATCACCTTTAACAATTCTTCCTTGGTATAACTGCTATCAATCTCAAAAGGCTTTGATTTGTCGTCATCCACATAGGAGCCGATTCCATATCTCTTTGCCATATATTCTACTAATTTCTGAGCTGTCATGTTCTTTTGTTCCAGCTTTAACTGGTCAATTTTTGCATATCCATATACATCTGCTATAAATCGTAATCTGGCAGTATCATCTACAGTAAATTCATAAAATCCATTCTCATTGATGATAATATTAAAATCATTGATAATCTTATCTCCATTATCCTCAATAATCTTCACAACTCTACGGATGATAGCATTTAAATGTTCATTTTTATCAGAACCATTATAGGTATCCTCTATGGTCACAGAATAGGCAAGTTCATCATAAGCCAGTAGATCGCCATTTCTGTCATAGATATTTCCTCTGGTACTGGAAATTGTCTGCTTTTTTTCTGTTTTTAGGGAATATTTTTCCTGATAGTCTGCTCCGTTTACAATCTGTAGCGTAAACAATCTTTGTATCAGTATAAAAAAAAGAAACACGAATACAAGGACAAGTACAAACAATCTTGATTTTATGATTCCCAAAATAAAATCTTTGATATCATTTAACAAATTTCGTCGCGCTCCTTTTCTCTTCTTCCTCCAGTCTACGATTAATTCCACGAATCAACCGATAGAAAACCAAAGTGACTACCACTGTATAAATCACCTCTGGGATGACGATTGTTTTCATATAAAAGAAACAATCAAGCCTTCCTCTCAACAGAAAAGAGAAGATATAAATAATACAGCCGTAAATAAAATCACTTAGTGTAATCAGTATCATAGGAAGTTTTATATCATCATCATAAAACATATTTTTAAAAAAACCATTTAGATACCCTATGTACATAAACAAAAGGGAATAAAACCCTAAGACATCACTATAAAATAAGTCTATTAGGATTCCAGAACAAAGACCCACAAACAAACCTTCCTTTTTTCCTCGCATAAAGCCAAAAGATGAGGTGACAACCACAAGTAAATTTGGCACTACCTTTGTGAATGGTATGGCCTTTAGAACAGTACATTGTAATACAAAACAGATTAAGACCAAAATGATAACTACCACTTTTCGCTTCATGGCATTACTCTCCTTTTAATTTTAAAATCACAAGGACCTCCTCTAAATGGGCAAAATCCACTGCCGGTCTTAGAGTTCCTGATTTGGTCAGGTTGTTTGAATCCGTGTCTATCTCATCTACATATCCGATTAAAATTCCCGGAAGATATTTGTCACTAATGTTTGAGGTTATTACCTTTTCACCAGGGGACACCTTATTATCAGAATCTGTCAGTTTAGAAATAGCAATCTTATTTTCATTCATTAACTGAAGGTTACCTGTCACAATACAGTTGTCAGATGTGGACAGAATCTGGGCTGCCACATTACTGGTGTCATCTATCACCGCCAACACAGATGCACTATTGGCGCTTACAGAGGTAATTCTTCCCACCAGACCACTTCCGGCAATCACGTTCATGTCTACTTTCAGTCCATCTTTACTTCCTTTATCAATCACAAAGTTATGGAACCAATTTCCAGCATCTTTTCCAATGACACGGGCAGCTACTTTGTCATACTCAGGATATTTTTCATCTAATTTGTAAAGTTTTCTCAAGCGGGCCAATTCATATTTATCCTGTTGCAAAATATTATTTTCTGTGGTGAGTTCATCTATTTTTTCCTTTAGTTCTTCATTTTCTGCCACTACTTCATTGAGATTCACCACCTTTTCGGACCATCCGGTCACAACAGAACCAACCTGATTAATTCCCTTCTGCAATGGCACCAATACATAACTGGCTACACTTCGAAGCGGTCCCGCTGTCATGTTGGTATTAAATGTAAGAAGAATCATCACAACACATAGTATGGAAAATATTAATAGCACATATTCACTTGACAGAGTTATTTTTGGTTTTTTCTTTTTCATTCCCATTCCTCAAGCTTTACATCAAAATCTTATTTTTTATATAAATTGGTAATATCCTTAATATTGTAAGCAAGGTACTTATACTCGTTATTATTGATAATATTTGCAAGTCCCCTGGCAACACTTTCCGAAGGATTTTCGGAAATATTTACATGTAATCCTGTGGATTTTGTAATCAATTCTGACAGATTTCGAATCTGTGCGCAGCCTCCTGTTACATAGACACCTGCCTTGATAATATCTCTTGCAAATTCTGGTGGAGTACGCTCTAAAATCACTTTGATTGCATCCATAATTGTGTGAAGAGGTTCTTTCATAGCCTCGTAAATCAATTCAGATGGTATCTCCACTTCCACCGGAAGACCTGTTACCACATCTCGACCGCACACCATGCCTGTCACACCGTTCTCTTCACGAATTCCACTTGCCAGCTGATGTTTGATATTTGCCGCAGTTTTATTTCCAATAATCAAATTATAATTTCTTCGAATCATATTCTGGATGGCCTCATCAAACTTAACACCGCCTGCCTTGATAAGTTTACTAATCACCACTCCTCCAAGAGATATGACTGAAATTTCTGTAGTTTCCGCTCCAATATTAACAATCATAACTCCGGTTGCTTCGTCTAAGCCAACACCGATTCCGGCTGCATCTGCAATTCCCTTTTCCACAGTACAGATTTTTTTTGGCTTCAGTCCCGAATTTTTTATCAAATCTCCAAAGGCACGTTTTTCTACCTCTGTAACATCGGTAGGCACCGCAATATAATAATCCGCCGGCTTGATATTGTTATTTGTAGAAATTTTTATAAACTGGTACAACAAAGACTGCATATTGCGGATATTTGCAATCACTCCATCATTCAATGGATAGGATATATGAATATTCGCCGGAGCCTTTTCATACATATCATACGCCTCATCACCAATAGCAAAAAGTGCAGACTTATTGCGGACAGCCAAAATATTTTTCTGGTTAAGAATACTATCCTCCGCCATATTATAAATCTTTATATTACTTGTTCCTAAATCAATACCAAAACTATTTACTGCCACTTCACATGACTCCTTTCGCTATAATGAATTATTTATAATAAATCTTTTTCTGCAAAACTAAAATACTTATGATCTCCAATAATAATATGATCCAATACCTGAATGTCGATAATACTTCCTGCTTCTTTCATACGCCTGGTCAAGGAAATATCCTCACCGCTGGGGCTGGGATCCCCACTAGGATGATTGTGCAAAAGTATAATATATACCGCCTGCCTTTGCAATGCCTCTATGAACACTTCCCTTGGAGAAACCAAGGACCCGTTTACCGTTCCTTTAAATATTACCTTCTCGCCAATGAGACCACCTTTGGTATTTACCATGATAAGAAGCAAATGTTCCTGTTGCTTTAAGCGGTACTCTTCCATATAATACTCTGCAACGGTTCTTGGAATTGTAAAATTTAAGCGTAACCTTCGATTGGACTTTGTGATTCTTTTGGACAATTCTCCCATACACTTTAATTGTATAGCCTTTACCTGTCCAATTCCTGCAATCTCCTGCAACTCCTGATAAGACATCAGTTGGAGGTTTAACAATCCGTGCTCCTTTGTTCCGGCTGAAATCACATGATTTGCCACGGAAATTGCACTCATGCCCTGTGTTCCTGAACGAATAAGAATGGCCAGCAGTTCTGCGTCACTCAAATTCTCCTCTCCCACATTTAAAAATTTTTCATAAGGTTGTTCACTTTTTGGTAATTCTTTCATGGTTTGCTGTTTTACTTTCATATGCCTCCTAACCATATTTTGTCCTATGCAAAAATCACAATAAAAGCTGATATCGTTTTATATTCACCTTTTATTATGGCGATTATCCAATGAAACATACTGTAAAAAGCACTTTTTCACACTCAAAAAAATCCACGCAAAACAACACACTATATAATAGCACAAATTCCATTTATTGTATACAATTTTTTGATTTTTTCTCATTTCTTAAAATAAATTTAAGAAAGTGATACCAAACCTTTATTTACCATCTGCTGCAGGGAACGCATAATACCAAACCTTGCATGTTCGTAAGTCAGGCCACCCTGGAAATATACCGCATAAGGTTCCTTCATAGGTCCATCAGCGCTCAATTCAATGGATGAGCCTGAAACGAAGGCTCCCGCTGCCATAATCACATCTGCGTCATACCCTGGCATTTCCCAAGGCTCTGGCACAACATGGCTGTCCACAGGTGATGCCGCCTGAATACCTTCACAAAACGCAATCACACCCTCTGGGGTTTTCAGTGTCACCGCCTGAATGATATCATGTCTGCTCTCTGTACTGTTTGGAACCACGTGGAATCCCAATTTTTCATAGATATTAGCCGCAAAAATCGCACCTTTTAAAGCGGAAGCAGTCACTGTAGGTGCCAAAAACAACCCTTGATACAAACTTCCGTTGATTCCCAAGGTAGCTCCCACCTCTTTTCCTAGTCCCGGAGTTGTGAGACGGTATGCACACATCTCAATCAAATCCTGACGCCCGGCAATGTATCCCCCAATGGGAGCCAGACCACCACCTGGATTCTTAATCAGGGAACCAACCACCATGTCTGCGCCCACATCACTTGGTTCTATGGTTTCCACAAATTCCCCGTAACAATTATCCACCATACAGATAACATCAGGTTTGATTTCTTTTACAAATTTTATAAGCTCTCCAATTCGCTCTACGGATAATGTAGGCCTGGTCTGATACCCTTTAGACCTCTGAATAGTCACAAGCTTGGTCCGCTCATTGATTGCTGCCTTGATTCCATCAAAATCGAATTCTCCGTTTTCCAACAAATCCACCTGTGCATATGTGATACCATACTCAGCAAGAGAACCTTTGGATGGGCGGATTCCAATGACTTCTTCTAAGGTATCGTAGGGTTTGCCAACCGGGGATAAGATTTCATCTCCCGGTCTTGTGTTTGCTGCCAGTGCGATGGTCAGTGCATGGGTTCCGCAGGTAATCTGAGGTCTAACCAAAGCCGCCTCTGTGTGAAATACGCTGGCGTATACATCTTCCAGTTTATCTCTTCCCAAATCATTGTATCCATAACCTGTGGTAGCCGCAAAGCAGGCTTCACTGACTTGATTCTCCTGCATTGCCTTCAACACTTTCATCTGATTGTATGTGGTGGTTTCCTGGATTTTTTCAAATCTTTCCTTTAGCCCATTTTCAATTGACATAGCATAAGCAAATACCTCTTTGCTAATTCCCATTTCTTTGTATAATTCTTCTAAATTCTTCATATGATCTCTCTTTCCTTTAACACATCCAGCATGTATTGGTGGATTTTTTCATCTTCCCTATGAAACTCCTGCTTATTTATCCAGCACACATCCTTCTCCCTGCGAAACCAGGTAAGCTGCCTTTTTGCAAAATGTCTTGTCTCTTGTTTTATCTTATCTTTTGCCTGGTCCAGGCTGCATCTCCCGTCCAGATAGTCAAGAACTTCCTTATACCCCAGCCCCTGCATTGCTACCATATCTTTGGTACAACCCATGGCTTTTAATTTTTCTACCTCTTCCAACAGACCCTGTTCAAACATAAGATCCACCCGAAGATTGATTCTATCATATACTACAGTTCTCTCGTCATTCAACACAAAGTATACATAATTATATGGAGAGTCTTTCTTTCTCTCTTCCTCATTGTGTTCTGATATCTTCTGTCCCGTTTTATGATAAAACTCCAATGCCCGTATCACACGTTTTACATTGTTTGCATGAATCTCTCTTGCTGACTTTTCATCCACCTGCCAAAGCATCTGGTGTAGATATTCCTTCCCTTCCTGCTGTGCCAGGGTCTCCAGTTCTTTACGGTAGGTCATATCTGAGTCATTTTCAGTAAAATCAATCTGATAAAGAACGGACTGAATGTAAAATCCTGTACCGCCTACTAAAATAGGAATTTTCCCTTTTGCATAAATCTGCTCCATATACTTATTTGCCAGTTTTTGGAACAAAGCCACATTAAACTCTTTTGTGGGCTCCAATTCATCAATAAGATAATGTGGCACTCCCTGCATTTCTTCCCGTGTAATTTTTGCAGAACCAATGTCCATATATTTGTACACCTGCATGGAGTCTGCGGAAATAATTTCCCCGTTTACAGCCTTTGCCAATTCGATGGAGGCAGCAGTCTTTCCCACTGCGGTAGGACCTGCCAAAATAATTAATGGTGGCTTCATCTTTTCCTCCCTTTTATACAATCCGTTTGAACTTCTTTTCAATGTCATATTTACTCATGGAAATAATGGTTGGTCTTCCATGGGGACAGTTATATGGGTTTTCCAAAGTCATCAATTCATCTATCAAGGCATTCATCTCCTGGAATGACAACCTTTGGTTTCCCTTTACTGCCGCCTTGCAGGACATAGTTGCCAGCTTATCTGTTATAATTTCCGGTGTTGCCTTTCCCGGTGTCGTTTCCAAAGAATCGATAAACTCTAACAATACATCCTTTTGTGCCAGTCCGTACAGATTTCCCGGCACACCACAAATTGCAAATTCTTTTCCGCCAAAATGTTCAATTTCGAATCCAAGTTCCCTTAAATATTCCTGGTAGGTTTTCAACATTTCCACTTCTTTATTAGACAGGGTCAGGATAATTGGCGGACTCACCATCTGGGATGTATGGACTTTCTCCTTCCACAGCTTAACATTTCGTTCATACAAAACCTTTTCATGAGCCGCATGCTGGTCAATGATAAACAGATTATCTTCAAACTCCACCAGCCAGTAAGTTTGAAACAGTTGTCCTATCAACTTATGTTTCGGCCTGGCATCGGCTCCCAGAAGATTGGTTTCAAATAATTCCATCTGTTTTGGCTTTTGTTCCTGTATCTGCTGTTGTGTCCCCTGTTTCTGTTGTGTCTGTGGTTCCTTTGACTGCTGTTGTAGCTCTTGTTCCTGAGGTTTACACAACTCTTCTTGTAGCTCATGTTTCTGCAATTCTTTTGGCTGCATTTGCAGTTCTTGTCCCCGGGGTTTACACAACTCTGCTTGTCTTTGCAATTCCTTGGGCTGTTGTTGCAGCTCTTGTATCTGTTGTTTCGCAAACTCTTGTTGTGGTTTTCCAGACTGTGGCAACTCTTTTTTGTCATCCTTGACAGGAAGCACAGAAGATTCCTCTTTTTCTACAGTCGTCTTTTTCTTTCCATAATCCAATGTAGATTCGGCAATTTTTCCACTCATCGTTGTTCTGTCTTTGTCTTTTATCAGAGCACTGTTTTCATCTTTTAACTCCATAGCAAGCCGTTTTTTCTCGAAAGGCTCTGGTCTTGATTTTTCAATGATACGTTCTGTCTTTACATTTTCCTCTTTTCCCACAGATACCTTAGGAATCAGTTCTCTTCCATTTAGTGCATCCCTCACCACCATGCAGATAAAACGGTATACGTCCTCCTGATTTGAAATACGAAGTTCCATTTTTGTAGGATGCACATTTACGTCTAACATTCTGCCATCCATGGATAAATTCAATACGGTAAAGGGATACTTGTGCTGCATAACGAAACCTCGATAGCCCTCTTCTATAGCTGCCGATATCACTTTGCTTTTTACATAACGCCCGTTCACAAAATAGTTTTCAAAGCTTCTATTTCCTCTGGATATCAATGGTTTCCCAATAAATCCTGTCAAACTTACACCGTTTATGGTTCGGTCGATGGGAATGAGATTGGACGTGATATCCCTTCCATAAACATGATAAATGATATCCTTTAAATTGGTATTTCCACTGGTCTGCAGCTTCGTCTGATTATTCTGGATAAATTTAAACGATACATCCGGTCGGGACAATGCCATTCGCTCCATAATTGTGGAGATATATCCCGCCTCTGTTTGGGCAGATTTCAAAAATTTTCTTCTGGCCGGTACATTGTAGAACAGATTTCTCACAAGGAATGTAGTTCCATCTGGTGCACCTACCTCCTCCAGACCAATCTCATTTCCGCCTTCTATACGGTATCTGCACCCACTAAACTGCGTCTGCGTTTTCGTTATCAGTTCCACCTGACTCACTGCTCCGATACTGGATAAAGCTTCACCGCGAAAACCTAGAGATGACACAGCGAGCAAATCCTCTGCGCTTTTAATCTTGCTGGTGGCATGGCGCAAAAAAGCTGTCTTTATATCATCTTTCTGGATTCCACTGCCATTGTCGGTGATACGTATCAGACGGATTCCACCATCCTTAATTTCTACCGTAATTGCAGTTGCTTTGGCATCCAATGCATTTTCTACCAATTCCTTTACTACCGAAGAAGGTCTCTCCACAACTTCTCCTGCAGCTATCTTATCAATTGTATTCTTGTCTAAAACCTGAATTCTGCTCATTGTTTCCTCTCAAATTTACCTTTACCAACGATTTTTGATTTTATTCTGTAACCTGTATAACTCATTTAAAGCTTCCACTGGTGTAAGATTTCCTATATCGATTTGTTCTAGTTCTTTTAAGATATCCTCATCCTTTACGGTATCAAACAGAGAAATCTGCTCTGCCTCAATATTCCCTTTCAAAGCATTTCCCAACGCAGCCTTTGTGCTGTTTTCTGCAATCTGCCTCGCATTTGCCAAAATATCTGCATCATTTAATTCCTCCGAAATCTCCCTGGCTCTTGCAATTACACTCTCTGGCACTCCTGCCAACTTGGCTACCTGGATACCGTAACTTCTGTCTGCGCCACCTCGGATAATTTTTCGCAGGAAACAAATAGAGTCCCCCTGTTCCTTTACAGCGATGCAATAATTATTTACCCCGTCTATCTTCCCCTCCAGTTCTGTCAGTTCATGATAGTGGGTAGCAAATAATGTCTTGGCTCCCAATAACTTTGTATTGCTGATATGCTCCACCACCGCCCAAGCAATGGAAAGCCCATCAAAAGTTGAGGTTCCACGCCCGATTTCATCCAGTATCAACAAGCTGTTTGACGTTGCATTCCGTAGAATATTTGCCACTTCTGTCATCTCAACCATAAAGGTACTCTGTCCTGATGCCAAATCATCCGATGCCCCCACTCTGGTGAAAATTCTGTCCACAATACCAATTTTCGCCTCTGTGGCGGGTACAAAAGAGCCAATCTGAGCCATCAAAACAATCAAAGCAGTCTGTCTCATATAAGTTGATTTTCCAGCCATATTAGGCCCGGTAATAATGGAAATGCGATTCTTCTGATTGTCCAGATAGGTATCGTTATCAACAAACATATCATTTTGAATCATTTTTTCTACTACCGGGTGACGTCCCCCTTTGATATCAATAATTCCCTTTGTATTTATCTTTGGCCGGACAAAATTGTTTTGTTCTGCCACTTTAGAAAGACTGGTGATAACATCCAGCTTTGCAATTGCATTGGCAGTCTTTTGAATTCTGTGAACCTCTGCCGCCACGGTATCCCGAACCCTGCAAAACTCCTCATATTCCAAAGAGTACAGTTTGTCCTCTGCCCCCAGAATTTTATCCTCCAGTTCCTTTAATTCCGGAGTAATAAATCGTTCTGCATTACTTAAGGTCTGCTTGCGCAGATAATGTTCCGGCACCAAATCTTTATAGGAATTTGTCACTTCCAGATAATATCCAAATACTTTGTTATATTTTATCTTCAGATTTTTGATTCCGGTTTTTTCCCTTTCCTCTGCTTCCAATTTTGCAAGCCAGTTCTTCCCCTCCGTCTTGGCATTTCTAAGTTCGTCAATTTCCGGGTGGAACCCTGTCTTTATGATTCCACCATCCCGAACTGAAATAGGCGGCTCCTCGTCTATAGAACTCTCCAACAGTTCATACAAGTCCTCCAGTGCATCCAGTTCTTCTTGTACTTCACCTATAAAACAACTTTTAAGCTCCGGTAATATCTGCTTGATAGCTGGTAAAATTCCCAAAGAATTTCGAAAGCTTAACAAATCTCTTGGATTTGCGGTTTTATAACTTATCCTGCTAATCAATCGCTCCAAGTCATAAATTGGATTTAGATATTCCCTGATTTCCTCTCTGGAAATCATATGTTTATTCAGCTCTTCTATGGCATCCAATCGATGATTTATGTCCACCTGGTCAATCAAAGGCTGTTCCACATAGTTTCTCAACAGTCTGGCACCCATAGCTGTGCGGGTCTTATCCAACACCCACAAAAGGCTTCCGCGCTTCTGCTTTTCCCTTAATGTCTCTGTCAATTCTAAGTTTCTTCTTGTTGAACTGTCCAAAACCATATATTTTCCAATCGTATAGGGACGAATGGTCGTCATATGGCTTAAATTACTTTTTTGCGTCTCGTATAGATATTTCAGCAAGGCGCCTGCTGCAATCATTCCACAATCGTAATCCTGTAAGCCAAGTCCCTCTAAGGTGGATACATGAAAGTGGTCTTTCAACAGCCCACTGCACATTCCGTCATCAAAATACCAGGATTCTAAAGAGGACAAGGCAATCCCCAGTCTTTCTTTCAAATCGGTAATATCCACACCGCATACCAAAAAAGAATCATTACAGATAATTTCTGTAGGTGCAAATTTTGTAATTTCATCTAATAATTTTCTCTCACCATCTACTTCTGTCACCAGATAAGCACCAGTACTTATGTCGGCTGTAGAAATGCCAAACCCGGATTCCATACACACGATGCACATTAAGTAGTTATTTTTTGTTTCGTCTAAAGCACTGCTGGCAAGGTTAGTTCCTGGTGTCACAATTCGAACCACTTCCCGTTTTACTAATCCCTTAGCCATTTTAGGATCTTCCACCTGTTCTCCAATTGCCACCTTATAGCCACTGCCGACCAGTTTATTCAGGTAGCCTTCTACCGCATGATAAGGAATTCCGCACATTGGTGCCCGTTCTTCTAATCCGCAGTCTTTTCCTGTCAAAGTAATCTCTAAGACCTTAGAGGCAATCAAGGCATCCTCAAAAAACATTTCATAAAAATCGCCAAGGCGATAGAATAGAATACAATCCTTGTACTGCTCTTTTGTTTCCATATATTGTTGCATCATTGGAGTTAGTTTTCCCACGTATTTTTCCTCGCTTTTTCTATGTCTTATCATTTATTTTAATTTTAAAAACGGTGCGTAAAAACGCACCGTCTCAGTATAGCATTTTAAAAAATTTATTTCAAGCTTTCTGCTTTGGCTAATGCATCGTCAATATGCGCACAGAAATTTTCTTTTCCTACCTTGTCAAAAAAACCTGCGTGCTTCATCATGCTTAGTGGCTGTTCCTCTACATGAGATAACAATAGCTGAATGTTACTCCTTTTACATTTGTTATAAAATTTCTCAAGTGAATTCAACGCTGTTACATCCATGGCGGGTACACTTCTCATACGAAGAATGATTACATTCTTTCCCGGCTCCAAGCCTATCTGAAGGAACTTATCCGCTGCCGCAAAGAACATTGGTCCTGAAAGTTCATATACCAAGGTATTTTCAGGAACCTTACGAAGATTGATACTATCCGGGTCCACATCCTCGTCATAAGCATCGTTAGCTCCAATATATTTCCATCCATGCACATCAGCCACATCGCTCATTCGCTTCATAAATAAGATTGCAGCTAAAACCACACCAATTTCAATAGCAACCACAAGGTCAAATACTACAGTGAGAACAAAGGTTGTCACTAACACCACAATATCACTTTTGGGAGCTGTCTTAATCAAATCCCGAAATGCTCTCCATTCACTCATATTGTAAGCCACCATGAAAAGAATTGCTGCAATTGCCGGCATTGGAATCAATGCAGCATATGGCATTAACACTACAAGTACCAAAACCAAGGTAACCGAATGAACCATACCCGCAATTGGAGTACGTCCCCCATTCTTTACGTTAGCCGCTGTTCTTGCAATGGCACCTGTTGCAGGAATTCCTCCAAACAGCGCAGATGCCACGTTTCCGCATCCCTGAGCTACCAATTCCATATTAGAGCGATGTCTTGAACCAATCATACCATCTGAAACCACGCAGGAAAGCAATGATTCAATTCCCGCTAAGATAGCTATGGTAAAAGCATCTGACATTACATTCTTAATCATGGCAAAACTTGCCACAGGAATATGAGGTGCAGGAAGTCTGTTGGAAATTTCATAAAGACTGCCAATAGTATTGACTGGTAAATTTCCCACGGACACAATAATGACAGATACAACCACTACAATCAGTGATGGAGGTATGGTTGCCAATACCTTGGTCAGCTTACTTACGGGTAATTTGTTTGTCATCATAGGCCAGACAATTAAAATCGCCAAGGACACTGCCCCTACAAGTAAGGCATATATATTAAAGGTTCCAATGCATCGAATCACTTCTCTTGCCTTATCCAAAGTTTCAATGGGAGAATTTTCAAATTTCAAGCCAAGAAAATCTTTTATCTGACCAATGGCAATGGTGATGGCGATACCCGAGGTAAATCCTGTGGTAATGGTATACGGAATATACTTAATCAGACTACCAAATCTACAGAGCCCCATAATAATAAGCATCATACCTGCCAGAATGGTTGCAACAATCAACCCATCCATACCATTCCTTGCCACAATCCCCGCCACAATTGAGGCAAAGGCTGCCGTTGGTCCAGATATCTGAACACGACTTCCTCCAAGGAAGGAAATCACAAAACCTGCTACAATTGCAGTATAAATTCCTCTTTCCGGATTTACACCCGATGCTAAAGCTAATGCAATGGATAAAGGCAGGGCAATAATCGCTACGATGATGCCTGCAATCACATCCTTTACAAACTGCTCTTTCGAATATGTTTTCATGACCGAAAACAACTTTGGTTTCAGCTTTTCCATAAATGAAAGACCTCCTATGTATTTCGTAATATTTTAGTAATACTTTTGTAATATCAAGCTTACTCACAGTAAACTATCTTATTCCTAAAATACACTTTTTTCAAGGAGGTCTTTATAATTTTTTTATTTTTATAGAAAAATTCTTAAATTTTTATGATTTTTCATTCTAATTCGTGAAATTATACAATCTACGTAACAATAATGTAGAATAAGGTAATGAATACTTACCAGTCTTCTTACATCTTTGCATTGTTGATTGCAGTTACTAACGCGTCAATAGAGGCACGAATGATATCTGCGTCAATACTACTACCCCAGGCTGTTTTCCCATCACCATAGTCAATGCCCACATATGCAATTGCCAAGGAATTGGAACCCTTTTCTAAGGCGTGTTCCTGATAGGTGGAAATCTTATACTCTAAGTTGTAACATTTCTTTAGTGCATTACTTACACTGTCTAATCTACCATTGCCCACCGCTTCCGTCTCACTTGTTTTTCCATTCTTAACAGAACTTACCACTGCTGTAATTTCCCCATCTTTTCCCTGTTTAAAGTGACATTCTGTAATGTCCATAGGTACCTTTACATCCACAAAGCTTTCTGTGAAGATATCATAAATCTCCTCTGGAGATAATTCTTTGTGCTTGTGATCTGACACACTCTTTGTGGCATATCCCATCACTTCTCTAAATTTTGCCGGTAAATGCAGTCCGTACTTCTGCTCTAAGATATAACCCACGCCTCCCTTTCCGGATTGACTGTTGATGCGAATCACATCTGCATCATAGCTGCGTCCCACATCCTGGGGATCAATTGGAAGATATGGTACTGTCCAGTGCTCTGGATCGAAATCATTCTTCCACTGCATTCCTTTGGCAATAGCATCCTGATGGGAACCGGAGAATGCCGCAAATACCAAGGCTCCACTGTATGGACTTCTAGGATTGATTTCCATTCTTGTCACTCTCTCATACAATTCGCAAATCTTAGGCATATCAGAGAAATCTAATTCCGGATCCACTCCGTAAGAGTACATATTTAATGCTAAAGCAACAATATCTACATTACCTGTACGTTCTCCATTTCCAAACAACGTTCCTTCTATTCTGTCTGCCCCTGCCAGCACGCCTAATTCTGCGTCTGCCACCCCGCAAGCTCTGTCATTATGAGGGTGTAAAGACAACACTACATTTTCTCTGTACTTCATATGAGTAGACATATATTCAATCTGACTTGCGTAAATATGTGGCATTGCTGTTTCCACAGTTGCAGGTAAGTTGATAATCACTTTTTTTTCAGTGGTTGGTTGCCACACATCCAATACCGCATTACATACTTCTAATGCATATTCAATTTCCGTTCCATGAAAACTTTCAGGACTGTATTCAAACAAGAAGTTTCCTTCTGTTTCGTCTGCCATCTTCTTTAACAGTTTCGCTCCGTCTACCGCAATCTTCAAAATTTCTTCCTTGGATTTTTTAAACACCTGTTCTCTCTGAGCTACCGAAGTAGAATTATATAAATGTACAATAGCCCTTGGGCATCCCTTTAATGCCTCAAATGTCTTTTTAATAATATGTTCTCTGGCCTGGGTTAACACCTGAATGGTAACATCCTCTGGAATCAGATTCTGCTCTATTAACGCTCTTGTAAATTCATATTCTGTCTCTGAAGCTGCCGGGAATCCGATTTCGATTTCCTTAAATCCGATTTCCACTAACAATTTAAAAAATTCTATTTTCTCATCCAGACTCATGGGTACAATCAATGCCTGATTTCCATCACGCAAATCCACACTACACCAGGTTGGTGCCTTTTCAATATAATCCTTCTTTGTCCATTCAAAGCAAGGCGTCGGTGGTAAAAAATATCCTCTTGTATACTTTTCTACATTTTTCATATTACAATACCTTCCTTTCCTAACAATTTCTACCTGGACCGTTGATGTATTATTTGACACTAGAATAAGCATCATGTAATAAAAAAACCTCCGTCTCCGATATTCAGAGACGAAGGTCTACTTCGCGGTACCACTCCAATTTGCAGATTGCTCTGCACACTCACTAGATACAGAACAAAACTTTCCATATCCTTCCCCTGTAACGGTGGGCATCCGTCTGTTCCTACTTTTCTTTCAGACAGCAACTCCAAGACGAGTTCAGCAACGATTCTCTACTGTTTCACATCAACCAACAGCTTTCTGAAATCAAATCCTTCACCTACTACTTCTTTTCCTAGTCTTTTTTCCATATCTTTCCCTTTTGGGTTCTTGTATAGACTATCACTTAAATATAAAAAAGTCAAGGTTTATTTTGAAAAAGCGGTAGAGAAACTAAATCCGCCCGATTCAGAACTCTTGTAAAATACTACATAATAATTTCCTGGAGCAAGTTCCTGCTTTAATGTTGTACTAAACCTGTCTTTTCCGGGGGTAAGATTAATGGTTCCCTCCAATATTCTTTCTCCCTTGGTAAAGTCTTTAAAGGTCAAACCATTTCCCTTATAGATTGCATATCTCATAGTTACCTTTGATTTTGTAGTAATGGGAGAATAATCTGTGGAATCAAATCCAAAAGCACCAATGACTCTTGCCGGCTGTAATTTGTGATTCAATACCACGGTCATTTTCTTTCCATTGTTCACCAACGTTTTGGTGGTAATTGCCTTGGCACCAACGGTAGCCAGGATTGTATTTTTACTTGAGCAAGCATACTGTGCTGTTTTTTTATATAATCTATACAGTTTTTCGCAATCTGCCACCAGATGATAGCGATTATCTTTTTTCGCTACAAAAGCACCTTTTGCTATATTCGGGTATTTCTTCCAACTTGACCAAGACTGCTTTGCAACATATTTGGTGTTTAAGGATACCGCTTCCTGATAAACTTCCATAATATCGTTGTATGTCTTTGTCAGGTTGCTTCCATTGATACTCTTGTTTTTGTAGGTTTTCCAAAGTTTGTTAATGCGATTGTTGATATCCTTTACTTTTTTATTCTTTGTAATATCCTGCTTCTGGACTTCGAAATTCTGTTTATATACAATATCTTTATATTTCAGTGTAATGGTGACCTTACCTGTTTTCTTTGCTGTAACCACACCACTGTTGGTGACAGATGCCACCGTTTTCTTTGAGGAAGAATACTTTTCACCTGAAATCTGGTCAAAGTATTTCTGGGTATAAGATGGGCTATAGCTGTACTGGTAAACCATAGATGCCAAATCCACTTTTTGTCCCACTTCAATAATCAAATAGTCATTTCCATAACCATAGGTTGTGGAGCCATTTTTCAAAGTGTAGCTACCATAGCAGTTGTTTGCAACAGAATAATTGGTAGTCGTAGCTGCACAACTTTCCATCGTCAATCCAGGCACGCTTTGCAGCATAGCTGGAATTACAAATACCATACATAAAAATACGGCAATTCTTTTTTTGAGATTCATAATCCCACACTCCTTTTCTATTATATTTGTTTTTATTGTGTCTGATTTATTTTTTCCCATCTGTTTTCTTTGTCACTGATAAGCCAATTCCAAGAAGAATACAAAACAAAGGTGTACACTGTACCGAAGAATCGTAAAAGAAACTAC
The DNA here is from genome assembly GCA_902767135.1 of uncultured Lachnospiraceae bacterium. Classification (GTDB taxonomy): domain Bacteria; phylum Bacillota; class Clostridia; order Lachnospirales; family Lachnospiraceae; genus RUG11237. The sequence continues at coordinate 18,770 of CACXGE010000033.1, forward strand.
ACACCAGATATCCTGTACTGGCAAGGAAAACTGCCAGTCCCCACACCATCTCAGAATTCTTCAATTCTCCTCGAAAGAAACTTCTCAAAAATCCCACCGCATACTGTACATAAAATGCTAGAAGTAATAAAAGACTAACCAACCCTGTCTGAATTGCTGTACCCAGATATCCATTATGAGCTTTTTCTATGATTCTTGCATCTGTACTGGTATAAATCTTTTTTCCCACATAATCATTCTGTGGAAAGATGCGATAAAAGGTATCCGGACCACTTCCCACCAATATGTAGTCTTTCAACAAAGGCAACACTCTGGACCAGATATACAATCTTCCCGAACCTTTGGTTTCATAGCCATGAAAATCCAGTGCCGGAATTTGTACCAGACTGTCTGTTTTTCCCAAATCATTTCTGTAATAATACATTTCTTCTTCTGTATCATAAACAAAGCGAAAATCCATTCCTTCTATGGTCAGTAAAAACATCCCTTCTTCCCTGGCCTCCTCCAGATACGAAAGATCCTGCAATTTGATAGTTTCAAATCCCTCTGCATCAATCTGTCCCGTAGCTTCGTCAGGAGAAAGTTTCTCTTCATCCCTTTGAAGAATCAACTCCCCATTTTCATCCCGCCAGACAAGAAAATCAAAATCAGCATAGGTAACCATAACACCCTTTTTTAAGGTGAAAATTTCCTCCAACTGAGATTTACTGCTCTGTTCTTGAAACCTTTTTGTATATTTATGATTCAGTGCAATATCAAACACAAGAAACATTATAACACATATTGCCGCAAATAGCACTACTAAACCAAGTATTTTTTTGAAATTTTGGTTATTTTTTACAATTATAAGTAGGCTTCCTAGCACAAATTCCCAAAAGAATGCCACCAAAGCCCCACGCCCATAAGTAAACCATAACAAGACCAAAAAAATCACACTAAACATCCCATACAAAATCTTTTCTTTTTTCTCTGCACTATAAATGGCAAACAAAATAAATATGGGCAATAGTAATATAATATACAACCCTGCATCATTGGAATTGTAAAAGAAGAAGGAGACATTGTTGTTAGAAAACATATCCTGTATATTCTCTAACACATACTCTTCCCATTCTTTTGGAGTAATGAAACGTAAAAAACTTTGATTATCCAGCAAATCCTTTCCCGACACCTGAAGAATTCCAACCACTCCAAGTAAAACTGCAGACAGGTTCAAACTGTATTTAAGCCACTTTTCCTGTTCCTTACGATTCAAATCTACAAATCGATAGGTATACATCATCATAATAACATAGCCACACAGCACAAAGATGCTTTCAAAATGATATAAGCCTCCAACATAAGTATCTTTCTCATTTACCGTAAAGATAGCACTGAGAAAAGCAAATAGCAAATATGCCATGGGAAGCAAAAATATATGGAAATCCTTTACCTTATACACCAACGTGTGAATCCCAAGAATCATCAATGCAATAATAGAAATAAAAATAAAACATCTGCTTTTATAATAGCAAAAAAAATCCCCCAGCACATCATTTTCTCCATACCAGGTCTCTATACCCAATCCCGAGTTGTACATCATTAGATAAACCACCATAGGTAACACAACAATAATCATCATTACCGGCAACAAAATATCTGGAAATCCATCTTTTACTCCCCTTGTTTTTTTTCTCTGACTATTCTTCATCCTTCCTTTTTCCTCCTCTGTTCTGATACATTTCTTGTAATGATTCCCTGCAGGTGTCAACATTTACTGCTGACACCGTGAAAAAAATACATTTTATAAAGATCGGGCAATTTTACATGGGTAAGCATTGCCCAATGTCCTATCTGTTCAATAATTTTGAACAGACAAGATTTCTTTTACATAAGCCCCAAAAGCTGCAGGTATGGCATAGTTTTGTTCCATGTCCTCAACCTCCACAAATGAAATAATTTCTGGTTTCATAAAGTCTTCTACCGTGACCATATACCCTGTCATATGCCATTCAATATGAGAAAAGATATGCTTTGCTTCCTTTAGGACTTCCACCTTGCTATATGGTATCCCCTGTTCCCTAAGCCATATCTCTGCCTCCTCCTTCTTTAGCCGACCTAATACATTAGGAAATTCATACATACCTGATAGTAATCCCTTCTTTGGTCGTTTCCTTAGCACCACAGAATCCCTGTTTCGAATAACAAATACGGTGCGTTCCTCTATCCGGCGGGCCTTGTCCCTTTTCTTTACCGGATAATTTTTCCAACAATTATGTTTCTTAGCCTGGCACAATTCTTTGAGAGGGCAATCCTGGCATAATGGTGTACCATTTGGTATACAAACCTTTGCACCAAGCTCCATCAAAGCTTGGTTAAACTGACTTGCCCTCCCCTTTGGCATCACTTCATCAAGCTTAGTCTCGAATTGCCTTTTCACGGAATTTTTTAGGATGTCCCCATCTTCTTCACAGACCCTGGAAATCACACGAAGCACATTGCCATCCACTGCCGAATTCGGCATGCCATACGCAATGGATGAAATGGCACCTGCTGTATAACTGCCAATTCCTTTTAGTTTCATCAGTTCTTCCTTCTCTTTGGGTAAACATCCATCACATTCTTCCACAATGGTTTTTGCGGCAATCTGCATATTTCTCACCCTGTTATAATATCCCAGCCCCTCCCATAATTTTAAAAGACGTTCTTCAGAACAGCCGGCTAATGCCTGCACTGTAGGCAATTCTCTCATAAACCGCTCAAAATATGGTTTTACCGCTTCTACCCTGGTCTGTTGCAGCATAATCTCTGAAACCCATACCCTGTAGGGCGTGGGTTCTTCTCTCCAGGGTAAGATTCTGGCATTTTTTGAAAACCAGGATAATAACGGCTCCACAATCACGCCTAAATCATAATCTGCTAACATTTTCCCAACCTTTCTTATTTTCAAGTATTCAGGACTATCCATAAATCTTGAAAAAGAAAACAGGCCTAAGCCTGTTCTCCGATATAATAAAATCCTTTACATTCCTTCAACTTTACTTCCTGCATGGTTCCAATCATGGACTCATCTCCCGGGAAATGTACCAGCAGATTATTGGACATTCTTCCTGTCACAAGGGCAGAATCCTGCTCATTCACCTCTTCTACCAACACCTGCTGAATGGTATTTTCATAAACAGAAGCTTTCTTTCTGGCAATCTCCTGCACTTCTTTCAATAATCGGTTAAATCTATCCTTTGCCACATCTTCCGGCACCTGATTTTCATAAGTGGCAGCCGGTGTCCCGGTCCTCTTTGAGTAAATAAAGGTAAATGCATTGTCAAACTCTACCTTTTTCACCACATCTAGAGTATCAAGAAAATCTTCCTCTGTTTCCCCTGGAAAGCCAATAATAATATCTGTTGTCAAAGAAATATCCGGCATGGCACTCTTGATTTTTCCAGCCAGTTTTAAGTACTGTTCTTTATCATAACGGCGATTCATTTCCTTTAACAGCCTGGAACTTCCTGACTGCAGAGGAAGATGTAAGTGTCTGCAGATTTTTTTCGATTTTGCCATCACTTCTATCAGTTCATCCGATAAATCCTTAGGATGAGATGTCATGAAGCGAATTCTCTCTAAACCTTCAATCTCTTCCATCATCTCCAACAGTTTTGCAAAACTCACCGGTTCATCCAAATTTTTCCCATAAGAATTTACATTCTGCCCCAGCAGCATAATTTCCACTACGCCATCTGCCACAAGGGTCTTGATTTCGCGAATAATATCCTCCGGTTTTCTGCTTCTCTCTCTTCCCCGCACATAAGGCACAATACAGTAAGTACAGAAATTATTGCATCCAAACATAATATTGATTCCTGATTTAAACTTGTATTTCCTCTCCGTTGGAAGGTCTTCTACAATCTTATCCGTATCCTGCCAAATGTCAATCACCATCTGATTCTGCTCCAACATGGTAACCATCAACTCTGCCAGCTTAAATACATTATGTGTTCCAAAAATCAAGTCTACATGGCGGTAACTCTTCTTAATCTTCTCCACCACTTGGGATTCTTGCATCATACAACCGCACAAACCAATTCTCATAAATGGATTTTTTCTCTTTATTCCCCTCAAGTGCCCCAGTCTTCCATATACCTTCAGGTTTGCATTTTCCCTTACGGTACAGGTATTATAAATCACAAAGTCCGCATTTTCATCCTGAGCTTCCACGTAACCAATTTTTTCCAATACACCTGCTAATTTTTCCGCATCTCTGGCATTCATTTGACATCCAAAATTTTGGACATAATACGTAAGTTTTCTGCCTGCCTGTTCTTCCTGTTCCTTAATATACTTCGCCGCCTTCGCCATATAATAATACTGACGCTTTGTTTCATCCGCTGGCTCTATTCCATTGATATCGATTTCCTTCATAATATCCTTGTTCTCTAACATATCAGTACCTTTCAAAATCTCAATTTCTAATTCCTGGTACGAGACACCCTAAATATCGAAACATAGTGCTATTTTGAGTGATTCATACTGGTGTTATACTATAATAGTAACGATAGCATTATATCATAACGAAAAAAATTTGCAAAGGAAATATAGGAAGGATTAACATGACCTTATAATTTTTTTGACATCTTATCAATGGACACATAAAAAAACATGGCCATAACCATTAGAAGTATAATTGCTGTCATTACCCAATCTAACTTATATACCTGGCTTCCGTAGATAATCATATATCCCAGTCCTCGTTTTGCCGCCAGAAATTCACCAATAACAACACCCACCAGGCACAAACCCACGTTTACTTTCATATTGCTGATAATTCCAGGAACACTTCCTGGCAGAATTACCTTAGTCAACACCTGTCTTCGATTGCCTCCCAAAGTATAAATCAACATCTCCTTCTCACAATCCACTTCCCGAAAGCAGGTATAAAGCTGAATAATACTACCAAAAATTGCTACTGACATACCAGCTACCACAATAGTATTCATACCCGTTCCAAGCCATACAATCAAGAGAGGAGCCAGTGCTGATTTAGGCAATGCATTTAACAAAACCAGATATGGCTCTAAAATGTCTGATAACACCTTTTGCCACCACAACAAAACAGCCATAAAAATACATACAATGGTAGTTAGAAAAAAACTAACAATGGTTTCCAAAAAAGTAATGGCTGTATGTTCCCAAAGAATCCTACTGCTCCCCAGGGTAACTATGGTATTTAACACCCTTTTAGGACTGCTAAAAATAAAGGAATCTAATATATTTCTATCTGTGGTGTACTGCCATAGAGCCAAAAAAACCACCAGAATACTCCACTGACCAATCCTTACTGCATATTTTTCCCTTTCAAGCTTTCTTAAGTAGCGCTGATGTTTATTCTCGTCTTTCTTCATCACTCTTTAACTCCTTCCAAAGCGTGTTAAAATATCCTTGGAACTCTGGTGCACTTCTGGCAGCTAACGGTGACTTTTCTGGAACAGACAGATTGACTTCCATAATCTTTTTCACTCTGGCAGGTCGCTTGCTTAACACAACAATCCTGTCTGCCATGGAAATTGCCTCCGACAAATCATGGGTAACCAGAATGGCTGTTTTCCCCTCTTGTCTGATAATTCTACCTATATCATCGGCAACTTCTATTCTCGTCTGATAATCCAAAGCCGAAAAGGGTTCATCTAACAACAACAAATCCGGTTCCATGGCAAGGGTTCGAATCAAAGCAGCCCTTTGTCTCATTCCCCCGGATAATTCCGAAGGACGTTTTTCTTCAAAATCCTTTAATCCATAATTAACTAACATTCTGTCAATCTTTTCCTTCTTTTCCTCTGTGAGACAATGGTTAATTTCTAACCCCAGGATTACATTTCTATACACTGTCCTCCACTCAAATAAATTGTCTTTCTGTAGCATATAGCCTATGTTCGTCTTTGATATCCCAGCCTCATCATAAAAAGATATGGTTCCCTTATCCGGTTTTAACAAGCCACAAATCAAAGCAAGGAGAGTCGATTTCCCACATCCGGAAGGCCCAACAATTGCTAAAAATTCACCCGGACTGACCTGAAATGAGATATCCTGCAATGCAACTGTTTCCGCCGAAACGCTATGATATGAATAACTAACCTGATCAATGGATACTGCAACCATACAAAAACCTCCATAAGATATTCCTGTTACTATATCTTATGGAGGCATCTCCTTTTTGTGCCATGATATTTTCTATTTGTATCTGTTCAGAGTTGCTAAACAGATACGTAAATGGGGCAATGCTTACGCATGCAAAATTGCCCCATTTTTGTGAAATTTACATTTTTCCACGGTCTCAGCAGTAAATACTGAGACCTGTACGGAAAATCTACCTATTTGCAATATGTACAGATAACTGATTAAATGGAATTTCTATTCCCTGAGCATCTAAGGCAAGCTTAATATCTTCCTGTAACTTCCATTTTACGGTCCAATAATCTGCTGTGGCTGTCCACACATGAATTCCAATGACCACTGCACTGTCTGCCAAACTGTCTACAAACACATCCACTGCTTCCCCTGCCAACAACTTCTCCTCTCTGGCAATCACCTGTTCAATACATTGTTTTGCTTCCTTTATATTGGCAGAATAAGAGATTCCCACAGTAATATCCACACGTCTTTTCTCCTGCCCGGTCACATTGATAATATTGCCATTCATCAGGGAACCATTGGGAATCATTACTTCACGGTTATCTACGGTCAACAACTTTGTGTAAAAAATCTGAATCTGCTTTACGGTACCCTCATTTCCAGAGGCCAGAATATAATCTCCTACTTTGAATGGTTTTAGTATTAAAATTAACACACCTCCGGCAAAATTGCTCAGGCTACCCTGTAAAGCAAGCCCTGCTGCCACCCCGGCAGAACCCAACAAAGCCACCACAGAGGTTGTCTGGATACCAAGTCTTCCTGCTATCACCATAGCCAGAACAAAATACAGTAAGTATTTCAGCAAGGAATCTACAAACTGCTCCACTCCCTTATCCGCACTGGAACGTTCCAAGGAACGTTTCACAATCTTACGAATCACTGAAATAATCTTTTTCCCCACAAAATAAATAACAAGACATATCAATATGTTAATTCCAAAAGAAATAATTTCAGGAATATATCCTTGTATGGTTTCCATAATCCTATCCGGTTTCACCTCTGTTACGTCAACGTTTACTATTTCATCCACCTGTTTTGCAATGTCAGATTCCATTTCCTTTGCTAATGCAATCATACTAACACTTCCTTTCCTTTTATATTACTCTCTGAAATATAGAGACACTTAACGGAGCCAACTTCAGTCTCAGAGAGTATTCTCTCTCATCACAGCTATCCTTTCTTGCAACCTTTGTATGTTTGTTTCCAATGCCACTTCCCCCAAAGCGTTCTTCTTCGCTCTGAAATATCTCTTTATATTCTCCGGCAAAAGGCACACCCACCTTGTAATTTTCTCTGCAAACCGGCGTGAAATTGCACAATATAAGCAAGGTATCCTCCGGATTTTTTCCTTTTCTTAAAAATACGGCTAAGGTATCATTTGCAGAGGTATTGTTTATCCATTCCAGAGTTTCCTCTGTCTCCTCAGTTTCATATAGCGCCGGAAAATTCTGGTAGATATCATTTAATACTCCAATCATCTCCACCAATCCCTGTGTCTTCTTTCGACGCATTAGACTCCATTCTAATTCTTCCCCTTCACTCCACTCTTTTTCGCCTGCCAGTTCATTTCCCATAAACAAAAGCTTTTTCCCTGGATGAACTATCTGAAAGGCGTAAAGCTGGCGTAAATGAGCATATTTATCCGGTGCCTGTGCCGGCATTTTCTGCAACATGGTTCCCTTCTCATGTACCACCTCATCATGAGAAAATGGCAGGATATAATGTTCCATATTGTAATAACACATAGCATTTAAAAATTCATTGTAAAGTCCTTTTCGAAACAAAGGATCGCATCCAAAAAATTCAAAGCTTTTATTCATAAATTCAAAATTCCAGCGATAGTCAAATCCAAGTCCTTCCTCCTCTAACGGTTTGGTGATGTTTCCAAACAAAGTGGATTCTTCCGCAATCATAATTACATTTGGATTTCTTTTCTTCATAATAGAATTCAAATGCTTGATAAATTCAATTCCCTCTAAATTTTCATTTCCCCCATACATATTGGGAGTCCATTCTCCTTCCTTTCTATCGTAATCCAGATATAACATAGAAGATACTGCATCCACACGCAACCCATCTACATGAAATTCTTCCACCCAATAAAGTCCATTCGCAATCAAAAAATTGCTTACTTCATTTCTGCCATAATCAAAAGCATAAGTACCCCAACGTTTGTGTTCTCTCTTATCAGGTTGTTCCGGCTCATATAACGGATATCCATTAAACATAGGAAGCCCGTCTGAATTCTTTGGAAAATGTGCCGGAACCCAATCTAAAATCACGCCAATTCCCGCCAGATGTAATGCCTCCACAAAATATTTAAAGTCCTTGGCATCTCCATATCGACTGGTAGGCGCATAATATCCTGTGGTTTCATATCCCCAGGATTCATCCAGCAAATGTTCCATTACTGGCATAATCTCCACATGAGTCATATTCAGTTTCTTTACCTGTTCTATGACAAGTGGTGCCAATTCCCGGTAATTATAAAAACTTTTCTTCGTTTTTCTTTTAAAAGAACCTAAATGCAACTCATAAATAGAAAGTGGATTGGTATGTATATCTTTATTTTTTCTTTCCTGCATCCATTTCTCATCTTTCCAGGGATAATCCATTGCTGTTCCTATGACAGAACAGGAATCCGGACGCACCTGAAATTTGCTGGCATAGGGATCGGTCTTTAAAACAATAATTCCCCCCCGTAGTTTAATTTCAAATTTATATAGCTGTCCTTCCCTCGCCTGTGGGAGAAACAGTTGGAAAACGTCACTTTCTCCCACTCGCTGCATCTGATGGTATCTTCCATCCCATTGGTTAAATTCACCTACCACACTGACACGTACCGCTTGGGGAACCCAGATGGAAAAGTATACCCCTTCTGTTCCATTGATTTTCATTGGATGAGCGCCCAATAATCTATACACCTCATAGTGAATTCCTCTGGAAAACTTCATCAGATCCTCATTTTCAAACACCCCTTCAAAACAATACGGATCCACCATTTCCGTTACCGTTTTTTCTTCCTCCACCAAGAGGGTGTAATCCGTTTTCTTTTTTCCCGGAAGATATACCGAAAAAAAACCTTTTTCATCCACCATTTCCATGGGATATATTTTTTTATCCCCTTTTAATTTCACCTTAATTCCTGTTGCTTTTGGTCTAAATGCCTGAATGAGTATCCCCTTTTTCAATTGGAAAATTCCTAAAACATCTTGAGGTTTATCTGCCTCCGAATAGACTACTGTCTCAATGGCAGGCCAGTCCATTAAATCGTAGAGTTTATCTGTCATATCATTCCCTCCCTTTTCGCATTTATTTTTTATTATACACGAAAACCCCGTCTTTTACAATTCTTTTCCCGACTATTACAAAATGCACGATTTTTGTTAAATGCACATTTTGCACGGTCAGCGCAGTAAATGCGTAGACCTGCCTGAACTGTTACGTTAAATTCACATTTTCACACGGTCAGCGCAGTGAATGCGCAGACCTGCCTGAACTGTTACAATGTCCCATTTTTGCTATATCAACTGGAATAGTTCTCCAAAAATTCAAAGACACTCTCTAAATTTTCAAATACAATCCCTTGTTGCAATTCCTTCTGTAAATCATCTGGCAAGTCGCTTTTGCAGATGTCTGTCTGTGTGAAGATTCTTGCCGTAGCATCATAAAAAATTGTAATATAGCCGGAAGTCTCTTCCTTAGCAATATATCTTTGATTCGCAGTTATATAGCTTCCTGCCGCTTCATTATATGTTTCTTCTTTCTCAACAGCGGCTGTCACATAAGCATCATTATTTACTTTCGCCACCTCACTGACAGGCGCAACAGAAACTGTCTTTGTCTCCTGGGATATCTGTATCTGGTTTTCATCAAACTCTTCGCTGTTTTGGGATTCAAAACACGCAAAGAATACAATTACAACAAAGGCAATAAAAAATAGGCCAATTCCAAAGGTTTGTTTCATGAAAGTTCTCCTCTCTACTGTTTCATCACAGCAAACATTTCCTTATAAGTATTGACCTATTTTTTTATTTTATACTCCCCGTATTTTCACTGCCATCTGCTACATCAGATGTAATTTTCTAGCAATACCAAGTAGCATTCCTCCTTTTGGAAGTGCCAGCAGTTCTTCTTCTGTAAATCCCTTTAACACCAACATCATCACACCATATACGATTACAGCCACAATGAAAGCAATTAGTATTGACACTGTATTGTTTTTTGTCACAGCCATAAGTCCCGCATATATCCCATAGGATGCTACCCCCATAACCAAAGAGGCAAGTGTTGGGATGAAAAAAGTTTTTTTCACCTCATGACGATATCCCGTAGCTTTTTTCACAGCAATGTTGTTTAGAATACACATGATGCCGGAAAATACAACATTTCCAATAACTACACTATAGATTTTCATATCCGTAATGGCTGTTAAAAAGTACACAACACCAATATGAATGACCAGTGCAATAAAGGCATTGATTACAGGGATGCTCATCTTATTTAATCCCTGTAATATTCCATTGGATAATGTAGATAAAGAATAAAATACTACCGCAATGGAGCCCACCATTAATAGATTGGCTGGCAGTTTTCTATTATCGTCAAATAAAAGCTGCAAAATTGGAGAGCCAAGCACCGTCAATCCCACAAAACAAGGAATAGAAATAACCATAATAAATCTGTTGGAAATATTGATTTTCTGCCGAACCATTTTTACATCTGCCCTTGCTACCGCTGCTGTAATACTGGGCATGGTAGACGCTGCCATGGCACTGGCAATAGAAACCGGAACATTTACTAACAAACGATATTTTCCTGTAAACACTCCAAATAATTCGGTGTAATCTGTATATCCCCGTTCACTCATTATGTTGCTAAAAATAGTCTGATCAATAAACACACTGCAATTATATACAGCTGTACTCATAATAATAGGGACAATCGTTGCAAAAAGCACTCTGTAGACCTGAACATAACTCTCATCACGGCTGCGAACATCCCTCTTCAGTTTCTTATCCAGAACTATTTTGTACATCAGGAACACTGCGAGCAGGAATAGTAATCCTATCACCCCACTGGTTAACGTTCCCAAAGTACTCCCGGCAGCTCCATATGCCGCTGCGTACTTCTCCTCCTGCAGCACCTTTCCTACCTTTGTCCCATAGGCAAATAAATAAGCTGCTGCCACAATGCTGACTATGGCATTGACTATGGCCTCCAGTATCTGGGAAATAGCGGTAGGGATCATGGTTCCTAAGCCCTGACAGTAACCTCTCAGAACTCCCATAACTGCCACCACAAAAATAGTTGGTGCCAAAACCCGAAGACACAGTGCAATCATCCCATCCTTCATAATCACAACAGAAATAAAATCTGCCATAAGGAAAGTAATCGAAGACGCAAGCAAACCAACTACAATTGCAAAAATCAATCCCGCTTTGAATATTTTGTATGCATCTTTGTGCTGTCCTCTATTGGCCCTTGCTGATACAAGCTTAGAAATCGCTGCTGGAAGAGAATACGAAGAAATAATCAAAACCATATTGTACACCTCAAAGGCGTAACCATATAAACCGTTTCCGTAATCTCCGATGATTCGTGTAACCGGAACCCGGTAGACCAATCCAATGATACGAGCAATAATAGATGCCATGGCCAGAATACTCCCCTGAATTACAAAACCCGTATTACTCTCTTGTTTCTTACCCATAGTTTTTCCTTTCCATCTTTCATTATCTTGTAATGTCTAATTGTTTTAGAATTTCTTCCTGTTTCTGAAACATTACCACTTCCTCTTCCTTTACCATATGGTCATAACCCATCAAATGCAACATACTGTGGGCAATAAGAAAAGCATACTCTCTTGTATAAGAATGTCCATAGTTTTCCGCCTGTTCCTTTACTTTGTCAAGAGAGATAATAATGTCCCCCAGCATCAATTCTCCCGTTTCGGGATGGAAACATTCCGGCTGTTCTTGTTCTAACAGACTAAAATCCCCCGGTTTCTCATATTCTGCCATAGGAAAGGACAAAACATCCGTAGGCCTGTCTATTTCCCTACATTCCATATTGATTCTATGTATTTCCTGATTATCAACAAGAATGATATTCACTTCACACTCATAGGGACATTCCTGGTAATCCAAAGCCCCATTTATAACTTTTTGGGCAATTTTTTCATAGGATATTCCCAATTCCAGTTGATATTCTTCTTCTAAATTTATTGTCATATTTCCTCCTGAAAACTTCCACACAACTGTTCAATAATATAATCTTTTGTTATCATATATTCTCCGATTGTCATCTCCGATGTATCAAGAAGCCCCTTTGTTACCTTCTGGCGAATCAGTGCTTCGAAATACCCTGGCTCTGCTTTTTTATCCTTATATTTTGATTCCTTTGCCAGACAAAGAGTCTCTGTCATCAATGCAATGGTTGCCTCCTTTGATAAAAAATCTTCTCTCTCCGGTGACATGGCCACCACATTGTCTACCAGCGCCTGGGGGAACTTTCTCCAATATGCATTTTCAACAAATGGGTCTACATAGCTCTTTCCCAGCGTCCTTGCGTAATTATAGTAAAAGCAGGTTGCCACAGTCAAAACTTCATCTGCTGCAATTTTTTTTGCTGCCTGACGGGCAATTTCTGAAGTGTACTTTCCATGTTCATACACCTTGCCCTTATTTGTTTTCAGAGACAACATGATTTCGTATTTCGGAGATATCATCTTCCTTAGCGATTTTGTTTGTTTATTTCTGCTTTTCATAATATATGGCACCATAATTGCTACCACTGCCACATTGACGGTAGCTCCCAATATTAACCGAATCAATATTGATAAGGAAAATCTCTGTGTAGAGAAAAAAACACAGACACTGGTGGATAACAATTGGGTCATGAATAAGACAATCAGCCCATTGAAACACTGTTTCCTATTTTTAAAGCAGTCACTCATATATATTGCAACCATTCCTGGAATGAAATAAAACAACAATAACTGCTCAGAAATACCGCCATACAAAAAAGCTAGAAGCAAAAACATTGCCTGTCCCACAACTGCCGGTCCTATTCCTATGGAAATGCTGAAAATCACTGGCAAAAATAAAAAGGTATCCAAATAATCTGGTACATATACACTCAGAACTGCACACACTAATCCCAACTGAAAAAATAGAATTATTTCCCAAATCGGATAATTTCTATAGCTGTTTTTTTTCGCATTATTTATCACATCCGCTACATAAGAAATGAAAAATGCCCCCACCAGCACTGCTGCCAGGATGGCAATGGCAAACATTTTCTGTACATTCATATGCCATACACCCTTAGACAATACCATAGAGAAAATCACTGTTTCAAATAACAGTGGGATAAATATAAAATAACTTTTTTTCCTTTGTTCCATCATTTAGAAATACCTCTGTTTCTTGTTTTGGTCTGCTGTTTTCTATGTATTCACTCTCTTCAATCAGAACCTTACATTTACTGTAAGGTTCGTACCTGCGCCAAATCTCTGATTTGTGTGCATCA
>CACXGE010000034.1 GCA_902767135.1 uncultured Lachnospiraceae bacterium
GCATTTACTGCGCTGACCGTGCAAAAATGTGCATTTAACAAAAATCGGGCAATTTTTCATGCGTAAGCATTGCCCGATTTCGTAACAGTTTAGCCTATGGCTAAACTGTTACGGCTACTGTTTTCAGATGTCTGTAAACAGTAGCCATATCCATCTTACACGTTTTTCTTATTCTGCTTGTTTTGTTTGTGTTACTTCTGTCTGGTTTTCTTCTGTATTTGTCTCTTCTGTATTGCTTTCCGGCACTACAGTGATATCCTCAATGGTCTTTTTAAACGCTGTGTTGGCATCTCCAACTACCAGATAGAGTGTTTTGGAATCATCCACCCTTAAATAGTACTTGGACAATATGTCATTGTACATTCCATACTTTACTGTGATGGTTCCTTCCTTAGTTGTCAATGTGATATCTGCCTCTGGCTCATCAAATCCATAGTCTGATAAATTATCCACATCCACGCTCTCATCTGCCGTAACCGTACACAAGGTATCCAACATAGAATCTACCGTCTCCTCATTGATATCCCTTTTGGTATCCTCTTTGCAAATCCAGGCATCCCCATCCTTTTCTAAGGAGATGGTCTCTCCCTCATACACATAGGACAGAGCTGTCACATCCTCCTTCGCTACAGAAATAGGACTCATGGTCTTTTCTTCTTCCCGTTTCTCCTCATTTGCCTGATACTGATGGAGGGCTACATATCCCCCAATACACAAAAGTAATACAATCACACCTATAATCAATGGAGCTTTTTTCATTATTTTTTCCTCCTAAGAACTACTACAACAATTCCCACAATTAACATAATTACTGGAATTAAAATCATAAGAACCAGAGAAAGAATCACTGCTGTAAGTTGTGGCACTGTAATGCTTTCATTATTGTATGGCTTTACATCAATGGATACGCTGGTTTCCACATCCACCATCTGATTTAATGTGTTTTTGAATAACGCCTTGTTACCACCGGATACCATCTGGTCAGCATTATCTGAAAATACAGAATCGCTGGTGTATACCACAAGCTTGCTACTTCCCTTGTCTAAGCTTTTTTCCGCTGCCATACCTAAGTAAAATGGTCCATCTACATCATTTTCTTCCTTATCAATGTTCTCTGCATTCTGGATATCTGACTTTCCATAAGCACTGCTGCTTGTGGTCAACAAATTGGTAATGGTCAGGCTGTCATCATCATTATCTTCTTTTTCTGATACACTGACACTGTATGGCATAAATACATACTGACCTGTCAATGTGTCTGTGTACTCTGTAGAATTAATCTGTGGAAGCAGGTAGATTGGTGACTGAACGCAATTGTTCTGATCTCCTTCTATTACCACCTCTCTATTTAAGGTCATCCCATAATCTTCCAGGATGCTGTTAAAATTGGTAAGTTCTTCCTCTGTCCAGCCCGCTGCCGCCAGTACGTTTCCTCCATTCTTCAGGTAATCCGTAATCTTCTTTGCATCATCCTTGGAAAAATCCGTTTGTGGCACATTGATAATCACCGCCTGGGCATCCTCCGGCACCTTCTCTTCCTTTATGATATTTAAAGTTTCTACTTCTAGGTTTGCCTTTGACATAGCACTGGTGAAGCTTTCTGAAATTTCTGCCTCTCCATGCCCTGTTACCTGATAGAGTTTTCCTGTGTTATCGTCGGTTACATAGGCAATAGCACTGGTAATCTGTCCCTCTGCATCATAGCCGGTCACCTGGGTCTGATAGGTAGCGTAATCCATCTCTGTCTCATACAAATCATTGTATGCAATCACCTTATTTCGCTTGCTTCCTGACACAATAATACTACCTGTGCTAGGGGTGGTATCCGTGTATTTTGTAGCAAATGCCGGACTTTTTGCCGGATCCACGTATTCCACCTTAATATGTTTTGAGGCGTCCTGATATTTTTTCAAAGTTTTTTCGACCGTAGTATCATGGTTTTCTTCTGATGCCAATACATAAATATTGATATCTTCCTTCAAGGTGTCCAATAATTTTATGGTATCATCAGTAATGCTATATAATTTTGAACTGGTGACATCCAAACTTTGATATTTCTCTGGTAACTCGTTTACCATCAAATTTAAAAATACTACCACTGCCACCACTACGGCAATTAAAGTACTACTATATGCCCCTGTTCTGAATTTCTTTACAGATACGGTATATCTTCTTTTCTGAATCGCCTGGGTTGTGAGAAACAATAATAAACCTAGAACTGAAATGAAGTACACTATGGCAGTAACATTCAAGGTTCCATCATAAAATAAATTCACTCTCTTTGGAAAGTCAAAGCAGCTTAAGATTTTCGTTGCCATATTTCCTGAGGCGTTAATCATATTGGTAATTCCAGACATCATATAAGTAAGGAATAACACCAATAAGGATACGACCGCTGCAATCACCTGACTTTCTGTCAGACCAGAAATAAATAATCCCACTGCAATGGCTGTCAGACCATACAAGATGTAACCCAACAGGGAAACATAGCATTCCACATAATTGACAGTTCCAAAACATCCCATAATTACTGGATAAAAACAGGTAATGATCATTGGAATCATATAAACGGTAGCCATTGCCAGGTATTTACCAAGCACCACTTTCCACACGGAAACAGGCGCTGTCAAAATCAACTGGTCAATTTTTTGTTTTCTTTCCTCTGCCAGAATACGCATAGTAAGAATTGGTACACTGATAATAAAAATATACGAAGAACCACTTAAGGCATATGCAAGCATTCCGTATCCACCTAACAGATTATATGAGGCAAAATACAAGCTTACAAAAAATAGTGTGACTGCACAAAATAACCATCCAATCAACGAATGGAAATATGCTTTTAATTCTCTTTTATATATTGCTATCATGATTCCTGTTCGCTCCCTTCTTCCACTGCCACCTTGGCATCCATTTCATCTACGCTCTTTTGAAGCTTTTCTCTCTCCTCTTCCATATGTACTTCCCCTGTCAATGAAAGGAAGATATCTTCTAAGGAGCCTGTATCCTTGTTCATACCATACACTGGCAGTTTGGCATTTGCCAAGGCATAAAACATTTCTTCACGCACGTCCCTGTTTTTCTTTGCCATAACCTGAAAACGTACTGTTTCTGCTTCTTTTCGGTCTAGTGGGCGAACTTCCTTCACCCCGTCTACAGAAAGCAATACTTTTTTTACCGTTTCACTTTCCCCCTTGACGGTTACTTCCAGCTTATGTTCACCTTCCGATTTGCTTACCAGATTCTCCGTGGTGTCACTAGCCACCAGTTTTCCTTTGGAAATCACAAAAATATAATCACAAACTGCGCTGATTTCTCCCAAGATATGGGAACTTAAAATAACAATATGATTATTTCCCAGACTTTTAATCAATTCCTTGATTTCCACACGTTGTTTGGGATCCAATCCTTCGGTAGGTTCATCTAGAATGATAATTTCCGGCATTCCTAAGATTGCCTGTGCAAATCCAACTCTCTGCTTGTATCCTTTCGAAAGTCCTTTGATTAATTGTCTTTCTCTATCCTTAATTTTTACCAGATTCATGGCATCCTCGATTGCCTTTTCTCTGTCTGCTTTTTTGATTCCTTTTAATTCTGCCACAAAGCTTAAGTATTCCTTTACGGTCATATCCGTATATAACGGTGGATTTTCCGGCAGATATCCAATTTTTTTCTTTGCCTTTTCTGCTTCCTTTAAAATGTCATGACCATCAATGAGTACCTCCCCTTCCGTAGATGCAAGGTAACCTGTTATCATGTTCATGGTTGTAGATTTTCCTGCCCCATTTGGTCCCAGGAAACCGTAAATTTTCCCTTTTTCAAAGGTAATGTTTAAATCATTTACCGCTGTCCGGTTGCCATATTTTTTTGTTAAATGGCGAATCTCAATCATAAGTTTCTCCTCCTTAATTTTAGTGATACCTCACAATTTAGCTTATGGACTAAACTGTTCGTTACTGTTCACTCCGTTTCAGTAACCACTGTTACCAATCATACGTCATAAATGTGTTCATTTTGTGTATCCTTCCCAACTTTATAAAAGGATTTGGTTCTCTTTCATATAGCAAGAAAGCAGGTAACGATTCCGTACAGGTTTCAGCATTTACTGCTGAAACCGTAATAAAATATGCATTTTACGTAAATTCCAAATACACGCACAAAAAAACCGAAGCTTCACTCCGTGAAACTTCGGTTCAGCAGGGGCACCAGGAATCGAACCCGGCTCTGGAGTTTTGGAGACTCTTATTCTACCGATGAACTATGCCCCTATGTCTTAGCGACTTGCTTATAATATCATAGGTTTCCAGACGTTGTCAAGCTTTTTTTATCTATTTCTAAGCCTTTTTATAAAAAAGCCGGCGAATCCTGATCTTACGGATTCAACCGGCTTTTAAAAAAATTTTTATAACTTAAAATAATCTATATCACGTTCCAGCTTGTCGGTTAAGGCAACAGTTTCCTTAGAAGATGTGCTGATTCTCTCAATGGTGTCATTGATGCCCGCAATCACTGCCGTAGTCTCCTGACAGCTTGCAGCATTTTCCTCTGCAATAGCGGATAGATTGTTGACTTCATTTAAAACATTGTCCTTTGCTTTTGAAAGTTCATCGGTTTTTCCATAAATATCATTGATATTCTCAGAAGTCAGATTCATGCTGCGGTTCACCTTTTCAAAGCTTGACTGCACACCATCCAGTACCTCCCCTTCTACCGTGACAGATTCCTGGATTTTTTCCACAAGCTCTGTGCTGACACTAAACTTTTGCACAAGGTTGGTGATAATATTTCTGATTTCCTGTGCTGATTCTGTGGACTGTTCTGCCAAGTCCTTTATTTCACTGGCAACCACAGCAAATCCTTTTCCTAGCTCCCCGGCCCTAGCGGCTTCGATGGAAGCATTCAAGGATAAAAGGTTGGTCTGGCTTGCAATACCTGTAATCACATCGGTTGCCATATTGATGGCTTCCACCGCCTCATTGGATTCAGCAATTCCTTTTACGACTTCCCCTGAAATCTGAATGGTATTTTTATTTGCCTGGATTAACTTATCAAGATTTTCTCTTACCTCTACACTGATTACGCCAACCTCATCTGCATTTCCTTTTGCCAGTCCCACAGCAGCCTGAATATCTGTGATATTTTCTCCCACATTCACCATATTGGTGGAGGTTTTCTGCACCGACTCTGCCATGGAGACAGCTCCGTCTGAAATTCCCTCAATGGCATTGGAAACCCCACTTACCGCTGTGCTGCATTCCTGAATGGAGGCATCCACACCCACCATATTCTGATTCAACGCTTCCATACTTATCTGGATATCAGACAGCACCTGATGCATGGTAGTTTTCAATATATTGGAGGACTCAATAATAGAAGTAATCTCTTTTACCCTGGCTGTTGTCTCTATATTGACATCCAGGTTTCCATGGGCAAGCTCTCTGGTAAAACCATCCAATTTCCTAAGGGGATTAGCAATGAAGCTGGAAAGAATCAATGCAATGGCAACAAACACTATAATCAAAACAACTGCCACAAACAAACACACCATAGAAAGCTTACTTATTTTGCCCAGAATCTCCTTTTCATCTACGGTAAGCACTGTGATGTAATCATTATTCCTGCCAACAAAGTAGGCCGCATACTTATTTTCTCCCTTGAAGTCATAACTAATGATTCCCGATTCTACTTCCTCTCCCTTTTCAATTCTTGCTAAAACCTGTTTCACTGCTGCATTCTCTACCGGCTGGCCTATTTTTTCCTCATTTGGGTGCTGAATCATCATTCCGTCATGTCCATTCACTGTATAAACATACATGGACTCATACTGCATAGCCGATGTGTCTGAGAACATTTCTGCCACATCACTTATGTACAATGCCGCCCCCACAAAACCAATGGGATTATTTTTAGCATCGAAAACAGGAGCATACATGGATACTACTTGTTTTCCCGTGGCTGGCGATGCCATAACTCCTGTATTAAATACCCCATCAGACGCCAGCATACTGTCCTGGAGACTTTTTAATTTTTCCCCTTCCCTGGTAGGTTTTCCAATCACAGCGTCCACCTGATGGATTAACACCTTGGAATTCCAATCAGAGATATAAAGAGCCTCCCAGCTTCCCGCGGAATCATAAAAATTCATGGTATATTCCCGGGCTTTCTTCTGTAGTCCTGGCTCCTCAGGATGTTCCAAAAATTCCACCACCACCGGCGATTTTGCAAAATCTTTTACGATGGACTCTCCTGTTTGTATATAATACTCAAATCCGGCACCGGTTTCCTTTACCAGAGATAACATGGAATCCTGAGTGATATCTTTTACATCTTTACTCAATGCACTGACCAGCAACATCACTATGATAAAGATTGATATTATCATAGGCGAAACCGCAAATGCCACTAATACTTTATTAAATTTTAATCCTGCTGTTTTGTTCTTCCTTTTCTCTTGCATAACTCTTCCCCTACTTTCCTAGTTTTCTAGTTTTCTAGTTTTCTCCTCCCTTTATTCCTTGTTTACACTCCTCACATATAAGGGTAAGCCGTTACTGTGCACAGTAACCGTCAGACATTGTCACATTCCCTCCTTACTATGTTATATTTACCCAAAATATAGTATTATTATACCATTTTTAAGCGAAATACACAAGTCAATTTCCTGTTTTTGTTTTTATGTGCGTAACAGTAAATGGATGTGCCACGTTACCTGGTTCCCTGGCTCACAGGTTGCCTGGCAAGCTTGCGTCTGCACAGCAACATTTACCCTGCTGCAATCACTTCATACAAATCCAGCACTCCCGAAATCCCTGTAATCTCCATTCCCTGCAATTCTTCTCCATCCAGATTCAGACTATCCTGATTGCTTTTGGGGATAACACACCTTGTAAATCCCATTTTTTTTGCCTCACGGATTCTAATCTCTGCCTGGGAAACTCCACGGACTTCCCCTGTAAGTCCCACCTCTCCAAAGATAATGGTATGTTCACCCACCACCTTATTGCGAAAACTTGAGATAATTGCTGCAACTACCGCCAGGTCAATGGAAGGTTCTGTAAGTTTCATCCCACCGGTAAGATTTACGTAGGCATCACAACCTCCCAGTTGCAGTCCTGCCCGTTTTTCCAACACCGCCATCAAAAGGTTTACTCTGTTAAAATCAATACCTACCGTGGTACGCCTTGGAATCTGGAAACTGGTAGTGCTTATCAGTGCCTGAATCTCCACAAGAATTGGTCTGGTTCCTTCCATAGAACAGGTAACCACAGAACCGGAGGCTCCCACAGGTTTACCGTTTAACATAAACTGGGAAGGATTTTTCACCTCTCTTAACCCATCCTGCTGCATTTCAAATACCCCAATTTCATTTGTGGAGCCGAAACGATTTTTCACCCCTCGCAAAATACGATAGGAGGCATGCCTGTCTCCCTCAAAATATAACACAGTATCCACCATATGTTCCAACACACGAGGCCCTGCCACTACCCCTTCTTTGGTCACATGTCCTACGATAAAAATTGCAATCCCTAAGGTTTTTGCCAACATCATCAACACATTGGTGGATTCTCTCACCTGTGACACACTTCCTGGTGCCGCAGATACATTTTCGTGATACATGGTCTGAATGGAGTCGATTACCACAATCTCAGGTCTGCTCTCTCTCACCACCTGCTCAATTTCCTCCAGACTGGTTTCACAAAAGAGCTTTAAACTATCCCCGAATTCTCCCATCCGATTGGCGCGTATCTTAATCTGTTTTAAAGATTCTTCCCCTGAAATATACAACACCTGGTGGTTTTGCATTGCAAGATTCCTACAGACTTGGAGTAAAATGGTAGACTTTCCTATTCCCGGATCTCCACCTACTAACAGCAAAGCACCTGCTACAATTCCACCTCCCAACACCCGGTCTAATTCCGTCATACCTGTACTGATTCTCTCTTCTTCCTTTAATTCTATCTCCCTCAAAGTCACAGGTGTGGTTTTCTCCCTTGTTACCATTGAAGTTTTGCCACCCTTTTTCTTAGGTGCCAATTCTTCTACAAAGGTATTCCACTCCCTGCAGCCCGGGCACTGCCCTAGCCATTTTGATGATTCATGTCCACAGTTTTGACAAAAAAATACGGTTCCTTTTGCCATAATATCCCCTTTCTACAACACCTTGATAAACGCCAAAAAAGCCCTGTCTTCACAGAGCTTTTTGGGTTTCTATTTCGTATCTGTTCAGTAGTTCTGAACAGATACGATATATTTACTGTTTCACAATCTTGATTTTTACTGGTCCTCTGTTTGCCAATTCTACGCTAAGAATCAATTTGCCAGCCAGGTTTGTTTTCATCCTGCCAATATTGGTGTCATCCTCATATACTTTATATTCTGTATTGTCTTCTAATTCTAATGTAATCTGAGCATCTTCCGGTCCTTCTACCTTAAAAGAGATTACCTGTTCTGTCTGTAACAACTCTTCTACTGCAGTACCTGGAACTGATTCATAAACAAACATTCCATTCTTTTCTAACTTTGTAATCTCGCGAAATGTCTTTACCTTATAAATGTCTCCGCCGACCTCAAAATCATCCACCTTTGTCTTTTTTTCCAGTGTATAATCTCCAAAACTAATACTTCCCGCTTCGTTTGCACGAATCAACTCTTTTACTACACCCATGAGTATATCCTCCGTTCTTTTTTGTGTTTTTCCTGTAACAGTTTAGCCCGCGGCTAAACTGTTACGTTTTCCTGATTAGGACACATTCTTTAAATTGTATGTCTGTTCTTATTATACAATATCATCGTCTATTTTTCTACTTTTTTGTTCGTTTTTTGAAGATAATCTTCTCATCCTGAATAGCTGCCGAAACACTGTCTCCTGCCTTGATTTCTCCCTGTAACACTGCCTCTGCCAGACTATCTTCAATAAAGTTTTGCACCGCACGTCGCAAAGGTCTTGCACCATACTTGTCATCGCTTCCTTTGTCCACAAGAAACTGTTTTACCTTGTCATTTATCAACAATTCGATATCCATCTGCTCCTTACATCTTAATATCAGTTTCTTTGACAACAAGGTTACAATTTCTTTCATATGTTCTTTATTCAATGGATGGAATACAATAATCTCGTCAATACGATTGATAAACTCTGGCTTAAATAATCGTTTTACCTCTTCCATCACATTATTTTTCATTCGCTCATAATTCACCTTTTCATCATCTGAACTGGAAAATCCCAGTTTCTTTGGTGAGATAATCGCCTGGGCTCCTGCATTTGATGTCATGATTATAATGGTGTTTTTAAAGCTGATTTTACGTCCCTGGGAATCTGTAATATGTCCATCATCTAACACCTGCAACAAGATATTAAATACATCCGGGTGTGCCTTTTCAATTTCATCGAACAATACCACGGAATAAGGACTCCTACGTACCTTTTCCGATAATTGTCCACCTTCATCAAACCCTACATATCCTGGTGGAGAACCAATCATCTTAGATACCGAATGTTTCTCCATATATTCCGACATATCTACACGGATTATGGCATCCTCTGTTCCAAAAACAGCCTCAGCCAATGCCTTGGATAACTCTGTCTTACCAACACCCGTTGGCCCTAAAAACAGGAAGGAACCAATTGGTCTGTTTGGATCTTTTAACCCTACACGGCCTCTCTTGATGGCCTTTGCCACAGAGGCCACCGCCTCTTCCTGACCTACCACACGCTGATGCAATGTTTTCTCCAGCCTTCTCAATCTGGCTGTCTCCTGCTCTGCAATTTTCTGAACAGGAATTTTGGTCCACATTGCCACAATTTCTGCAATTTCTTCCTCAGTTACCTTTGGTACATTCTTTGTCCTGTTCATGCGTTTCTTTAACTTTACTAATTTCTCTTCTAAGACTTCTTTTTCCTTTTGATATTCAGAAGCCCTTTCTAAGTCTCCCTCGCAAATGGCATCCTCCTGTTTTTCAAGAAGTCCTGCCATCTGTTCTTCCAATTCTTCCACGGCATCATTGCTCTTTATTGTACTCAGACGTAATTTCGCCGCCGCTTCGTCAATCAAATCGATTGCCTTATCCGGTAGAAATCTGTCATTAATATATCTGGCAGACATTTTCACGGCTGCCTCCATTGCTTCCTGAGTAATCTCCACACCATGGTGCTTTTCGTACTCTCCACATACACCTTTGAGGATTTCTACTGCCTCAGCCTCTTCTGGTTCTTCCACCATAATAGGTTGAAATCTTCTTTCTAACGCCGGGTCCTTCTCAATGTGCTTTCTGTATTCATTGATGGTAGTTGCACCGATAATCTGCATTTCTCCTCTCGCCAGGGAAGGCTTCAAAATATTGGAGGCATCCAGACTTCCCTCAGCCCCACCTGCTCCAATAACTGTATGAATTTCGTCCAGAAATAATAAGATATTCCCATCCTGTGTGACTTCTTGAATCACTTTTTTGATTCTTTCTTCAAATTCACCTCGGTATTTCGAACCGGCTACCATACTTGCCAGATCCAAAACAACCACACGTTTGTTCTTGATGGTGTCCGGTACTGTGTCAGCCACAATTCTTCTTGCAAGCCCCTCTACAATGGCAGTCTTTCCCACGCCAGGCTCACCAATCAGACAAGGATTGTTCTTGCTTCTCCTGCTTAATATCTGCACCATTCGCTGAATCTGGACTTCTCTTCCTATCACTGGATCTAATTTGTTTTCTCTGGCTAACTTTGTCAAATCCTTACTGTACTGATTTAGTGTGGGGGTTGTATCCTTTTGCTTCTTCTTTACCAATCTGCCATTTTGAAAATCTTCCCGCACGAAAGCAGGATCTTCATTCATTGCAGTCAAGGTATCTACATATAATTTCTGTAAATTCACACCTAAGGTTATCAAAAGCTTCACAGCTACGCTATCTGCCTCTTTTAACATGGCTAACAGTATATGCTCTGTTCCTATCTTGTCTGCATGAAATCTTTCCGCCTGCTGTTCTGATGCCCCCAGCAATTCTTCTGCCCTTGGCGTAAATCCACCCTGATCCAACAGTCCAATATTCCCCTCAGGAACTATCAACTGCTCCATTAAATCAAGAATGCTCTCCTTATCCACCTCGTTTGACTGGAGTACCATTGCACCTACGGAAGTCCCTTCCTCAATCATTCCAATGAGAAGATGTTCGCTTCCAATATAGGTGTGCTTTAATTTTTTTGCAAGCCTTTTGGCAATATCAATCGCCCGCTTTGCTTTTGCAGTAAACTCTTTTCCCATACTTCCTCCTGTCTTTTCTTCCTGTCATTTGATACCTGGTTACAAAAAGGATTAATCTTCATCTAAATCAATGAATTCAAAATCAAAATCTTCTTCCTTAAAATCCATTTCTATGGACTGTGGAGATTTTTTTACCGGTCTTGTGGCAGTATTTTCTTTCTTTTTCTGACTTACTGTGTCTTCCTTCTTTTTTAATTTCTGCTTTCTTGTATCTTCTGCTTCTCCTTTGACTTCCTTTTTTCCCTCCTTGCGTACTTTCTCTTTTTCTAAAGGGTTTCTTTTGCTTTTTGCCATTTCTTCCGAAGTCTTTCTTCTCTTCACGGGTCTTTTTTCCACAGGTTCTTTTGTGACTGCCTTTTTTTGGGGTTTCATTGTATCCTCAAACTCATCCACAGGTTCTTCCTGAACCTTTGCCTTAAGTACCTCTGCCTCAAATTCTTCCGAAAGTGCATCTTCTTTATCAAAAAATTCTTCTTCTGCTACTGGCACAGATTTCTTTACCATTTTTCTAACCACTGGTTGTTCTTTTGGCATCTGCTGTGGAGCTTTTTCCGTCTCACTTGCTGCTTCTGCCTCCGCTTTTACTTCGTCTACCTGAATCTTTGGCAGTGCTCTCGGTTCTCTAGGTTTTACCACTCTCTCATATTTTGGTGTGTTTTGTTCTTCTTCAAATACACCAAAATATGCATCATCCCCGTCTTCCTCTGATTCATCTGCATTGTTCATTTCCTTTTTTAGGAATGATACTTTTAAAGCAAGATTGATGGTTGCCAATAACAACACTAAACATACAAAGGCTAAGATACCAATCACTAAAAGTCTGGCATTTTTACTTTTCTGCAATGCCTCATTTAACTCCTTCACCTGTTGTTCCTGTTCTGTCAATGTTAAATTCGGACCAGATTCCTCTTCAATTAAATTTGCTGGCTGAACAAAGTACCTTTGGTAGGTATCCATTACGTGGTCATATACATACCAGGTAACCACACCTGATTCGCTGATTCCACCTAAAAGATAATATTCTGCCGCTGCATTGTTATATGCAATCAACTCATCATTATATTTCCAACCCTCTGAGAGTGTCTTATCCTTTACAATTAATGGGGTCTTCTCAAATCCATAAATACTAATGTCTTTTGGATATCCATCTAAAACTACAATAAACCTTCCATCCGAATTATCGATTTTTACAAACTCTGTAAATTTATCTATCTCTTTGTAGTACACATAATAATTCTGGTTACCACCCTCGTCCAGCATATTCACAAGATACAATTCCATATAATCTGAAACGAGTGCTTCTATGGTTGCACCCTTATATTCTAAGGTTCCTTTGGTATATCCTTTCAGTTCTGCATCCGCTGGCAATGGTACCGGTCTTAACGTAGCATTATTGACTGTTACTGTAAGATTTGCTGCCAATGTCACCTCTGGTGTGATAGAAGGGGTTGCCTCCGGACTCAACGCCGCTGTTACACTAGGTGTTGTGGTCACATCTGTTGAAGTAGGTGCCAAAGTAGTTGCTGCCTGACCTTTCTCCTTTGTCACATATAAGGTATACACTGCTGTATTTCCGCTTTCTGCCGTAACAGAAATCTTTACTTCATTGTAGCCTTCTTTTAAATTATCGGCACCAGTAATAGAAGTAACTGCCGCCTTTTCATTTGAAGTTGTTCCTGTCACCACCAGACTGGTAACATCTGCTCCTACCGTTACGTCGTATTTCATAATAGATGGACTAAACGCCGGTGACAGACTACCTGCGGACAACTTCAAGCTCTTTAAACTGGCATCTTTTGAAAGAGACACTGATGTATCCGTTATCTCCACAGTAGAACTTCCCACATGTCCTACGGTTACTGCAGATTCATCAAAACCTACAACTTCATAGTTGGATACTGTAATACTGGATTGTCCGCCCTTTAATGCCTTAAAACTTAATTCATATGACATAACTTTTGTGTTGGCTGCAGCCGCTGTATCCGCTATGCGAATACTTCCTGAACCACCTTTTACCGCTGCACCGCCGCCGGTAAATTCCAATGCATCATCATCATACACTATCGTCATATCTACAGCACCTAATGCCTGTGCAGAAGATATTTTACAGGTCACTGTTATCGTTTCTCCCTTTGCCCCGGTGGGATCCGAAAAAGCGATGGTAGTTCCTGCTGCCAGGGTACAAACTTTACAGCCCAGTACCAACATCATACTGAACAAAAATACGCCTAAAACTTTACTGATTTTTTTCATTTTTTCCTCCTGATTCATATGAAAACTTGTCACAGTTCAACCATTGACTAAACTGCTGTAAACACTTTTTCTCTTTTAATTCCTATATACATCCATTCTGAAATGTATTCATACAACACCCCTGTGGGTTTTATTGTCATAATCCCAAAATGATTTTTTGCACACGCAGCAAATCCACAATGTCCACCTTAGCGTTTCCATTTAGGTCCGCTCTCTGTTCCTCTTCTTTTGTCAGTACCGTATCCCCTAAAATAGCTTTACGAATTTTTAGTAAATCCATAATACTTACTTTGCCATCTCCATTGACATCCCCTGCTGACTGCTTGGTATTCTCCACCTTATCTGACTCCTGTTTTGTTTTCCCTGATGTTGGTTCAGCCTCTTTCGTCACCGTAGGAGATGTTATCATTGCAGTTGGTTCCCTGGTAGGTGATACACTATTCTCTTGTATCGTTGTCTGAGGATTATCAAAGTCAGCATCCGCTTCCTTTCCTCGATAAATATATATGGTATATACCCTGGAATTACCATTCTCAGCTGTAACCTTAATATCGGCACGATTCATTCCCTTATTTAGTTCTATGGTTCCCATTCCTGTAACCGTTGCTTTATCACTATATGTCCGTCCACGGATGGTTATGCTATCCTGTTTTGATGGCACAATCAGATGATAGGTCTGAGTGTATGTTTTGAATACCGGTTCCATTTCATATTCGTCTACACTTAAGTCCTTTAGATAATTCACAGGATTGCCACTTCCTGTTGGCTTTGTTATGCCCTCCGTTGGCATATTGTGATACAATGGAATCTTAAAAGAGATCATTCCGTCTGTTATTTTGTTATAAGCCTTTGCCAACTGGAAAGCTTCCGAAGCCGCTGCCTGAGTGTTTGTCATATACTGATGAGTATATTTTACCTCGCCCTGCACGTTAAATTTCTTAAGATAAAGGGTAGTCTGACCTTTTTTTACATAATTATCTCCATAATATATTCCGCCGCCTATTATGGCTTTCTCCTTACTATTCCATGGCCTGTTATAAGACGTTGCCTTACTTCCACCCTTGGCATACCACAATCCCCTCTGTACCGCACTCATACCGGAAACTGCATATGCACCAATGTTATAGAAATTATAATACCCCCCATATCCTGGCTGGTTTCCTGAAATAGATTTCCCTGTTCCCTGATACCCCTGCTCTACAATTATCATAGATGCCAAAACATAAGGACTGACTCCTGACTGTTTCCCAGCCTTCATCAGACAGTCTTTATAACTTTTTGTATTCAGGAAGGTATTTTCTACTACAGTGGTAAGACCTTTTAGCGTCTGCTTGTTTTGATCATAAGACTGATCCATAAACTGAAAAATATAGTAGGCATCCAAAAAGTTTCTAGGATCCATGTAATATGAAATAATTTCTTTCGAAGCGGATACCCAGCCTCCGGTGTCAAAACTTACCCAGGTATTATTTTTCAGATTATAAGCTCCCTTTTCTACTGACTTATAAGAAGAGAAAGTCAATCCTGAGATTGTGTTCTTCCCTACTCTGCTCTCTGCTTCCACTGCCTCTGACCAGTCTAATCCCGTATTCCAGGCTTCAAATTCCCAGTTAGGATATTCCTGATGCAATTTCATCAATGGTAAAATAAAGCTGTCTGGAAACCCTTTGGCTAACAATTTTTCTTTGTATTCATTATCCACTTCCAGAATCTGAATATAGTCTTTGGATACATAGCCATAGCCTCCCTGGAATTCTATTTTATACCATCCGTCAATTTCTTCTACCACCGAGACCGCAGCACCTTTTAGCAAACTCCCCAAAGCCTCTCCATTTGGCTCTGTCCTAACTCTCAATGTGCTGCCTTGGGTAACTACCAAGCCTGTCTGTCCAGCCTTTGTCCTTATCTCACCTGCTATGAGTACAGTCTTACATACAATGACTATCAATAGTAATTTTATGAATATAGCTAGGACTTGTCTAGCTGTTTTTTTCATTTTTTCCTCCAGAAATTTCAATATTTATATTGTAGCTGTTCCTGTCATCGAAACAGTTACTTCATATTCTTCCCATCACTTCTTCTACAGAAAAAACGCCAAAACCTCACGGTTTTGACGTTCGTATTCAGTGCGGGTGAAGGGACTTGAACCCCCACGGTCTCCCACCAGAACCTAAATCTGGCGCGTCTGCCAATTCCGCCACACCCGCTTATCTTCACATCTTTCATCCTCATAATATGTAAGATGAATGAGACACCCGGGACTCGAACCCGGGACAACTTGATTAAAAGTCAAGTGCTCTACCACCTGAGCTAGTATCCCATAACAGATAAACTGTTTCCTTAATTGTATTTTGTACTTTGCAGGTTAATGTGAACCCACTAGCTGGGCTAACTGGATTCGAACCAGCGAATGCAGGAGTCAAAGTCCTGTGCCTTACCGCTTGGCGATAGCCCATTACGTACTCCTGTTGAAGCACAAAGGGTGGATAAAGGGATTCGAACCCTTGGCCTCCAGAGCCACAATCTGGCGCGCTAACCAACTGCGCTATACCCACCATATGTTATTCGTTAAAAAAATGTAACTGTCCATCATCAATCTATGAACTGTTACAATTTAACAACTGTGCCTGGCGGGATTCGAACCCCCGACCCACGGCTTAGAAGGCCGTTGCTCTATCCAACTGAGCTACAGACACATATTTGATATGGTCGCAATTTTTGCAATTGCAAAGCGGGTGATGGGAATCGAACCCACGTATCTAGCTTGGAAGGCTAGTGTTCTACCATTGAACTACACCCGCATAGTAAAGTCGGGGTGACAGGATTCGAACCTGCGACCTCCTGGTCCCAAACCAGGCGCTCTAGCCAAGCTGAGCCACACCCCGATGTGTTTTGTTTTTTTCGTGTCCCTCAAGGACAAGACTTAGTATATATTAGTTTTCTCTGATTGTCAACACTTTTTTTTTAAAAATTTTACATTTTTTTTAAATAATTTAAATTATCACGTTTTTTTCTATAATTTACACAATTACAAACTTCAAAAACCCATTGATTTTACTGGGTTTTTGAAGTTTTAGTATCTTTCCCGTCACCGTTTGTTTTTTCTTTCACACTCCTGCATATTTGCCCGGTTTTTATTACGATTCTACACTTTTTAATTGAATTTCCGGTTTTTTGTTTTCACCGATTTCCATAATCATATAAGTGTGCTTTCTTCCCTCCTGTCTTGGATAGGATATACTTCCTGGATTTAAAACCACAATATCATCTTCCATCTGTAAATGTGGTTTATGGGTATGTCCGAACATAACAAAGTCCACATTGCGAGCTCTTCCTTCTTCTAGAATCTTTTCTACCCCCAGATTCACATTATAATAATGTCCGTGGGTAAGCATAGCACGATATCCTGCAATGTCAATTTCTTTTTCTCTCTCTAGTGCGGAAAAGAAATCATTGTTTCCGCTAATCATCTCCACCTGACAATTTGCTACCTGGGAAATATAATATTCTGCTCCTTCTACATCTCCTAGATGAATCAATAAATCAATCTTCCCTTCTTTTTCCAACGCCTTTTCAAAATTTTCATGCATTCTATGTGTATCACTTACAATCATTATCTTCATATATTATGCTCTCCTTATCCAAGTTCCATATATCACACGGTCTGTTACGATTCACAGATTCTGTGCCCCATTTTTTTATATACATTTTTACATGGTCTCAGCAGTAAATGCCAAGACCTGTACTGAATCGTTACATTACATCTTTTAGTTCCTCCTTGATTGCCTCTAAAGCTTTTCCTCTATGGCTGATTTCATTTTTTTCTTCCATGCTTAACTGGGCGGTTGTTTTCCCATATTTCGGCACTACAAAAATGGGGTCATACCCAAACCCATTTTCTCCGGATTCCTCGTATCCTATATATCCTTCTAAGGCTCTTCGCAATACTTTTTCTGTACCGTCTGGCAATACCGCTGCAATGGCGCATACAAACCTTGCCGTTCTTTTTTCCTGTGGCACCCCTTCTAATTTCCGGAGCAATGCAGCATTCTTGATATGATAAGACGTATCTTCTCCCATAAATCTTGCCGACAAAACCCCAGGTGCCTGATCTAAGTAGTCAATCTCCAACCCAGAATCATCTGCCAAGACCAACGCATCCGTATGTGCATGAATCGCCCTTGCTTTTATCAATGCATTTTCCTCAAAGGTAGCTCCATTTTCTTCAATATCACACACAATGCCTGCTTCTTTCATAGATAGGATATCTCCTTGAAATCCCTGAAATATTGCTTTGATTTCCTTCATTTTTCCCATATTTCCTGTTGCAAAAACAATTTTTTCTATTCTTTCCATGTTATTCCATCCTCTTCATATGCTGATAATATCGCCTGATAAATTCCCTGGGCTGCCTTTTTTTGATAGCTTTTCGTACATAACAAGCCAAATTCATTGTTGTTACTTAAAAATCCCACTTCTATGAGTGCCACAGGTACCTTGGAATTGTGTATAATATATATGGTGTCCCCTGTGGTAATGCCTCGATTTCTGCTGTTTAATGCTTTCGATTCCTCATCAGCGCATATCTGTGCAAAATTCTTACTTCTATTATCGCTCGTATAGTATAGCACTTCTGTTCCGCTTGGTTCCCTGCTCTGTTCATTTGAGTTAATATGCACACTTAGAAAGTAATCTGCCTTTAACTTATTTGCCAGCTGCACTCGTTCATCAAAAGTTGGGTTACTGTCATCTAATCTGGTATAGTACACTTTGATATTTTCATCATCATCAAACAATTCTTTTGCATATTCAACAATATGCAGTGTTATATCTTTCTCTAATACATTATTCCTGTTGGTTCCCGGGTGCCCACCACCGTGACCTGCATCCAGTACGATGATATGGTCATACATGTCATGTGGGTCCACAAACTTAATGACTAACTGATTGTCTTGTATGCTGCTTTCATATTCATATACCGAGTCCAGCTGTATATCAATGCATGCTTCCTGCTTGTCCTGATAATAATTTAAATCTGCAATATGATTACAACTTCCTACCGTGGGATTGGTTTTCATAAAGGATCTGTCCTTATTTTTCATCCGAATATTCATGGTCTGCTTTATATAACTGACCTGGATATCTATATCCGATTCTTTTGTATTTTCCGGCAATTTTATTCTTAAGTATTTTTTTAGTTCCTCTTCTAATTCTGCCCTTTTTTCATTGGCCATTGTCTCAAACTGCTCATATAAATCTGCTCCCACATAAGTGTTCGTTGTACTGGCCTGTGCAGAAATGTTTACAAATTCTCCTTTTGAACTTGCCAAAAAGATTATAATTGCCACTAAACTAAGCACTGAGCTTGCTATAGTAAGCATACGTACCTGTTCATCCTTCATTTTTTTCCTCTTTCTTTCCCCTGTTACATATTACTTCTCTTTGGTATACGCTTTTAAACATAAATTACATCCCTGTTTTTCTTCTACCCATTCCCATGTATTTCCACTCAGACTGATATATCCCTCTCCATCCTCTAAATCTACCCTGCTGGTAGTCTTGGATGCTGGAAATTCAATTGCTACAGGAAAGAAAGAACCTGGCGTTTTTATCTCCACAATCACCGCAAATTTACTGTCCTTTTCTAATAAAACCCCCTCTGGTATATCTATGGTATAAAATCCCGGATCTTCTAAATAGCCTGATTTCACCATGCGACGCTCCCCTAATGAAATTTTATCCTGAAAATTTTCTACAACATAAAGATTATATTCTGTATCTTTTCCCAGGGCGTAAAACCCTACTGCAGACAAAATTTCCTCTTCTTTGGCGGTATACACATTTGCAAACAGTGCATTTTCTCTTTCATAGCCTAAGTGCCCTGTCCAGCCACATAAATCCGACTGATAAATATTGTCATAATTGTCTACATCATCAACTCCCGTATAGCATACATTATAGATTCCAATGTTGGTATCGTAATAGGAAACATAAAACACTCCCTTGTCGCCAAAATCCACTCCCCAGCTATTCTGACAGATAAATGCCCCGTCCCCTTCAGCTTCCATACTAAAGTTGGATTTGCTGTAACTATCATCCCATCCTATAATCAGTATTTCATGATTTGGTTTTTCCTTTCCCACATAACAATATGCAGCATTCTGCTGATTATAATATTTTGAATGATATGTATTGCCTTGTATGGTTGAGTAAATGGAACTCTCCACTGCTCCATATTTAAAGATCATTTCTTTGATACGGCTGTAGTTCTTTGACTCTATAAACCGTGCCTCCTGAACGTGTTTACGTGGCTTTAGGCCTTCTGGTGAAACCTCATCCCCATAAGGGTCTTCCTCTTCTAACACTGGTCCTTGCCATGCTGTTAAATATGCCACTGCCATAGTGTATTCCCCACCAGAATTTTCACTTAAAGAAAAACTATTTCTATGATTCATATGATCTGGTGCCAAAGTCAAACTTTCTTCTGGCAGTAAGCAGGATTCTACTGCAGATAGAGCCGCAAGTGCCCAGCAGGTGCTGGCATTGCCTTGATTTTTTACATCTGATACTCTGTTTTTATCTCGTAAATCATATTTGTAAGGCAAAAACTGCATATTTTGATTCTGGTTTCCTAACTGCACGCAGTTTCCCTGAGCGTCCCACTGATATCGAAACCCCAGTGCGGATGCTGCTGTTTTTAATGGAAGATAATACACACCATCAATACATACCAAGGGCAACTCCATTTCCCTCCCCTGTCCATTGATGAAATATCTCTTGCTATCCTTCATAAATTCTACTATGGTATTATATCGTTCCATTACCAATTTACTATTATTGTAAACATGAACAGCACACCGAAAGGCATCTGACAATACACTGCTGGCCACCATAATCTCTCTGTTTTTCTGCATATAAATCAAATTTGTGTCAATGGTTTTACCATCTACCTGAAGATTTATTTTTTCCTTGTTTGCATGATAGACTACCAGCTCGTCCATAGCCTTTAAATCACCTGTATGCTCCTGGTTTTTTACAATCTGCCCATCTGTTCCTACAAAGAAATCTTTTGCAAAATACGCTGTTACGATTACCACAGTCATAATGATGTATTTACGTATTCTTTTCATTCTTTCCCTCATTAATTACCATATGAATTATCAACTAGTCAATTCTTCTCTTCTTTGGTTTCGGACCTAAAAACTGATAAAAATAAGTCTTCATCATTCCATTGTATATTTTTCTATTTTTATCTGCTTTTCTTCCTATATACTTTTCTGTATCGGCATAACTTGTGATTAAGTAAACACTCCAGGTATCCAAACGTTTCATTGCCTGACCAATTTCTTTGTAAATTGGTGGCATAGAACTTACATCTTCTAATCGTTCCCCATATGGCGGATTGCTGATTACAAATCCATATTTTTTAGGATGATTTAGCTGTGCTACCGCTCTCTCCTGAAAATGAATTAAATGGTCTACCCCTGCTAATTTTGCATTTTCTCTTGCCGATTTCACAATTTTTCCATCAATATCATAAGCCTGAATATCTGTTTGGACATCCCTCACAATCAAATCGTTGGCTTCATCCATCACATCATACCACAATCTCCTGTCAATCAAATTCGTCCACTGATTTGCAAGAAACTCCCGGTTCATCCCTGGAGCTATATTTGCTGCCATCATAGCTGCTTCAATAGGGATTGTTCCACTTCCACAGAAAGGGTCTACAAGGATTCGATCCGGATGCCAGGGGGTTAATGAAATTAAAGCTGCTGCCAGATTTTCCGCAATCGGTGCCTTACTGGTCAGCTTTCTATACCCTCTCTTATGAAGGGATTCCCCCGTAGTGTCCAATCCAACCACAACTTCGTCCTTGTAAAGAAACACACGTAAGGGATAGCTGGCTCCATCCTCCTCAAACCAATCTTTATGATACTTTTGTTTCAATCTTTCTACCATTGCTTTCTTCATTATGGATTGAATATCGGAACCACTGTACAATTTACTTTTGATTGATGTAGCCTTTGCCACCCAGAATTTTCCGTTTTCCGGAATATAGTTCTCCCATGGAATCTCTTTGGTGCCCTGAAATAACTCTTCAAAAGTTTCTGCCTTGAATTTCCCTACTCGTATCATAATACGTCCAGCCGTACGCAGAAAAACATTTGCGCGACACACGGCTTCTGCATCCCCAATGAAAGTTACTTTTCCATCTTCCACAGATTCTATCTCATAGCCTAAATCATAAATTTCTTTTTTTAAAACTGCCTCAACCCCAAAATGACAAGGGGCGATTAAACTCATTGTTTCCATGTATTCTCCTTAATTTTTTATCTAACTTTTCATCTGCTCTGTTGGAACAGTTGTTACCCTGTTATAAACGGATACAATAGTATAGTAATTTGGAAAACCCTTTGCTGTCAATCTTTATTTTCTTCCTTCAGATATTTTCCATGATATTTTTCAATTCCATTCATAAGTGACATGACCTGGTATCCCTCCCTCTCCATTTTTTTTGCAATTTGATAGCTTAACACACCATGAGTACAGCACAAAACAT
This sequence comes from uncultured Lachnospiraceae bacterium, assembly GCA_902767135.1. Classification (GTDB taxonomy): domain Bacteria; phylum Bacillota; class Clostridia; order Lachnospirales; family Lachnospiraceae; genus RUG11237. Next base: position 22,072 of record CACXGE010000034.1, read on the forward strand.
AAGTGAAATTCTTATTTAAATATCTCAGTCTGTTCTTATGGGTACTGTATGGCAAATTATATGCCCCAGAAATGTGTTTTCGTCTGTAGTCTTCCTTGTCCCTTACATCAATCAGCACAATTTTTTGCTGCTCTATGAGCAGATCTAAATCCTTTCCATAAATTGTCTCCATTTACAGACACTCCCTGATTTTTATCTGTTTACAATATATATGCTAAAAAGGGGAGTTTTATAAATTTTTTTCTAATATTTATAATTTTTAGAAAAAAACACTTGCTTTTTTCGACGACATATGATAGATTATATTTTGTAAGAAGAATTAACCCTTCAAAGATTCTTTTTATATTTTATAACCCCTTATTAATTATTTATACTCCCCTCATCAGGACGCATGGCTCCCCCATGCGTCCTATTTTTTGTCTAAGTAACAGTTTAGCCTATGGCTAAACTGTTACCAAATCGGGCAATACTTGCATATGCAAAATTGCCCGAGAATTATAACTTCAATATTTTCTACGTTTTCAGCAGGAACTATCAAGACAATACCCACCAGTTACGTTTAACCTACGATTTTTGAAATATCAGTCGATAAATAATTACCCCAAAAATACCTATAAAAATCACTGGAAGTAATAATTTTAAAATTGAAAACAATACCACCATCACAAGAATAATGATTAACACGCCTATCCCTATTCCAAGAATCCGATTCCAATCTAAATTGCCATCTGATTCCTCATTGCCACAATTCTCTTCACAATGATAGTCTTGGTTTCCCTGGGTTTCTATTATCGTCTTGGCTAACAGCCTTGGCTCTCCCAATCTGGCAATAATCTCCTTTTCTCCACAACCTTTCGATATCTCTTCCTCAATATATCTGTCATAGTATTCCAACTGATCTTGTAAAATTTCTTTTGGTACCTGGCCATTCAAACTCTCTTTTAATTTCTTCAAAAATTTTTTCTTTTTCATCTCAATCTCCCTATATTTTATCCAAACCTTCTCCTGACTGTATTCTTTTTATAATTTCCTGAGGATTTTCTTGCATTTTCAGCATCACATCAAAAGCCTGCAATACCATTTTCTCCTTATTGCAAATCACGCCATTCTTTCCAGTATCATGAAGCAAATTATATTTCTCCATCTGACTTACATACAAATCTATCATAGAATACCCCTCAACCATATATTGTCCCTGCAATTCGTGATGCTCCAGATAATATACAAATTCCCCGTATACCGATTGATTTTCCATTATTCTTCTCCAAAAGTCGTTTACAAAAGTTCCATCTTTATGAACCATTTGTGCCCACTTTTGCAATGCCTCAAGCACTTTTATTCTACTGGCATCGTAAATAATTTGTTGCATAGAATCATTCCTTCCTGTCCTATCATCATTATGCTCTATTTTATGCAAAAAAAGCCTAAAACAATGTTTTAAGCTTTCCTATATGTGGGTTAGAGGATTCGAACCCCCGGCCTTTTGGTCCGTAGCCAAACGCTCTATCCAGCTGAGCTAAACCCACCTATTAAATTTTCATAATATATAATGCCGGCGACCGGAATCGAACCGGTACGGGAGTATAAGTCCCGCAGGATTTTAAGTCCTGTGCGTCTGCCAGTTCCGCCACGCC
>CACXGE010000035.1 GCA_902767135.1 uncultured Lachnospiraceae bacterium
CGGCCATAAACTTACGATCCGGTTTGGAAAGATTTTTGGAGAATTTATTTGAAAAAGATAAAATTTCCCGTTTCATTTGATAAATATTTGATGTAAAATAAGTCATAAGGAATCCCTTTCATTTTTGTTTAGTAAGGTTATTTTGTGGCGAATTAATTTTACATCAAAAAGGAATGAGATTCCTTATATTTTCGGGATTTTTTGAAAGTTGTGTATAATCAGCATAGCCAGTCGGCGGTTCTGTGGATAGAACTGCGGAAACTCAAGAAAATCTGTCTTGACAGAGGGAACCATCATAGGATAAAATAAAGGTGCGACACATTTTCGTATATTCAAGAGCTGCTGACGTTTGGTAAAAACGTCGGTCTCTATACATTCAGCTCTTGAATGGAATTGTGTCGCAGCAATCAAGGCTGGCGATTTTCGGTGTGGTAGCTTCGGTTGCCACACTTTTTTATTTTGGAGGAATGAAGCTATGGATAACTATGGGAAATGCAAAAATTGCGAATATGGCGAGCCCCAAGATAGCGGTTGGAAGTGGTATTGTACTTACTACAAAACCCTCGAGGATCCTGATGAAGTAAAAGATTGCAGAATGTATCGTTCTCGTGGTTCTGGAAGTAGTGGTTGCTTTCTTACTACTGCCTGTTGTGTGTATAAGGGTCTTCCGGATGATTGCCATGAACTTCAGACAATGCGCAATCTCCGCGATAAGTATATAAAAGAACAGTCTTATGGAGAGGAATTAATAAGTAATTATTATGCTGAAGCTCCAAAAATCGTGGAGGCAATTAACAATTCAAACAGACGTGATGAAATACTTGAGAAAACATATAAAAAGATTCTCTCTATTGTTAACTTAGTGGAACAAGGAAAAAAAGACGAAGCTGTTATTCTCTACATGATGATGCTCCATAAATTATCTAAGATCAGTAATTACGAGGGATAATCAATATGATATATCTGCTAATCATAGTAATTGTAATTATCATAGTTGTAAACAAGAACAAAAACTCCGGCAGCAACAAAAACAATCAAGTTAATAATAGTCGAAAAGCATCTATGATTAATGTTTCTTTTGGTAATGAGTCGCCTAGAACGTATTCCTCTGTTCTTAATTGCATAGAACAAGATATCCATTATATTGCAAAACATACTTATGGTTACGGTGAGATAAATGTTGTAGTTACAGTACAAAAAAATAATGATACTTATTGTACAGTTTCTGGTAGTTATTTAGCAGATCTCAACTTCAGTGGTGTAAATTTTGGAGTCGGTTATAACTATAATGGCAATGATAAGGCAAGTTTTAAAACAAAATTAGCGACTGGCTTTACTAATCTAGAGGATGTAAAAAGAGAAATGCTGATTCAGTTTAATTGGAGCGACCTTCCGACTTATAACACCAAATTTACCACGATAAACCACGGAGATTATGTGAGTCGTCCCTATATATCCTACAGTTTCACAGTAAAAGGTTGGTAACCATATCTCCAGTTAATGATAATCAATGCTTAATCAAAAAAAGAGCCTTTGGCGAACACCTGTTTCGGGATTCCCAAAGGCTCAAATTTCTGTTATAACTTTGTTGTATATGCAAGGCAGATCCAACCGGCACCGCTTTTCAGCCTGCCCCAGCCGTCCTGTTCCTGGACGATGGTAAAGCCCCCCACTCCAGTATAAGAACCTGTCCTCTTGTATGAAGTACCCGCACCCGTGCGGATATTCAGATCAGGGATAGATTGTGTCAATAGTTTTTCGCAAATTTAATTCCTGCCGTTTGGCAACCGGAAGTCAGCCGGCTATGATATCAGACAACAGATCTTCCTCTGATTTTACGAGGTGATCCATGTTCATGTAACGTTTGGTTCCCCATTGGGTTCCTGCTACATGACGCAGTCTGGCACATACAAGCATCAGAGCACTTTGCCCGTCTGGAAAAGCACCGATTGACTTGGTTCGGCGTTTGATCTCACGGTTTAGCCGTTCGATGGTATTATTCGTCCGGATCCTGGTCCAATGCTGTGTGGGAAAATCCATGTATGTCAGCGTTTCCTCAATACCATCCCGAAGCTTTTTGGCAGCAGAGCCAAGCTTCATTTCCTGTAGCTTTTCTGCAACCTGAGCAGCCTTTTCCCGGGCGGCTTCTTTACTTTCCTGGGCATGGATGGCCTTCAGCATCATAGCTACAGTTTTCATCTTATTGCGTGGTGTAACAGAAAAAATATTTCGGTAAAAGTGCACCGTACACCGTTGATAACGGGCATCTGGAAAAACCTCCGGTATGGTTTCCAGCATACCAAGATTTTTGTCGCCAATGATGAGTCGGACTCCTGTAAGGCCGCGTTCTTTGAGCCATACAAAAAAAGAACGCCAGCTTTCCTTATCCTCTTTCATGCCTTCGGCAGCACCAATGATCTCGCGACAGCCGTCATTGCTGACTCCGATCGCAACAAGAATGGAGACATTTTGGATCTCACCGCCCCAGCTTCGTTTCAGATATACACCATCTACATAGACATATGGATAAGTGCCGGATAAGGGTCTGGTACGCCA
>CACXGE010000036.1 GCA_902767135.1 uncultured Lachnospiraceae bacterium
ACCACTTGTGGAGAGAAAATTTATATAAAATATATAAGAAAACCCAGTAAAATCAATGGGTTGGGGCGTTTGTTAAACGCCTAATTATCGTTATTAAAAAGGAGAGGGAAATGAGAGCTTATTTAAGAACTATATTAACAGATGGAGGAACACTGACAACGGAGGAAATTATCCTTCATATTGCAGTGGCAGCAATTATCAGTATTGCGATTTATATTTCCTATTGGTATACCCATTCAGGGACTACTTATAGCAAAAAATTTAATGTAACATTAGTTACGCTAACCATTCTTACCGCAACGGTGATGACAGTTATTGGAAATAATGTGGCGTTATCACTAGGTATGGTGGGTGCGTTATCTATCGTACGTTTCCGTACCGCAATTAAAGATTCCAGAGATACCACATATATTTTCTGGTCTATTACCATAGGTATCTGTTGTGGTGTAGGGGACTATATGGTGGCAGCAGTGGGCAGTGCAGTGGTGTTTGTGGCTCTACTGATTTTAGGTCGTATTCGCAATGAAAACAGGATTCTTTTAGTGGTGCGGGGAGCTCGTACAAAAGAAGCAGAGTTGGAAGGAACCATTGCCACTTATTTTAAAAATAAAGCAGTATTGAAAGTAAAAAATACTACAACAGAATCGGTGGAACTGATTTATGAGATGACCAGTAAAATGTATAGTGAAAATTATAAGAAGGAATTGAGCGTTACTGAAACGCTGTACAAGATTGGCGGAGTGGATTATATCAATGTGGTGACACAGAGTGATGAAATAAGTGGGTGATAGCAGTGAAAAAAAATAAAATAATATTTTTAGCAACTGCAGTGGCGATGGTATTTCTGGCCCTTGTGTTTAAAAATATTGAGGATCAGGTAGGTATGGTCCGTTACGATCAGATTTACTATGAGCCTTCAGAAGAGGAGTTGGAAAAGAAAGCTGGCAAAAAACCTGAAAGTGACGGTCTGGTTTCCCATCTTCCCATCATTTCCATAGATACAAAGGGGCAGGAAATACCGGGAGATGCCTTTGTGACAGAGGAAGGAAGTATCACCGGAGTCAGCAAAACGGACCAGGGACAGGATAGAATTCTTGCATCTGTGAAATCCTGGGATAAAGAAGGAAAATGGCATAATGATACACAAAATTCGGACTATGAAGGAAATATCACCATTCATATCAGAGGAAATTCCTCCCGTGCCTTTACCAAGAAAAGCTATCGGATTGAGATGCTGTCTGACAAGGCAGAGGTGAAGGATGTCAGCTTAGCAGAACCTACGAAGGTTTCGGATTTAGATACAAAAAAGGTGTCACTTGCAGGAATGAACAAAGGAAAGAGTTATATTTTAAATGGTCCTTTCTTAGACAAGACACTGATTCGAAATTATATGTGGATGAATATTTCGGGACAGCTTTTAAAATATACTCCTCAGGTTCGTTTTTGCGAATTAACTATCAATGGGGAATACCAGGGGTTGTATGTGTTGATGGAGCCGGTGGATGTGGAAGAGGAGAGAATGAAGCTGTCTGCGTACACCACAGGGGATCCGGTATTAAGCTATGTGATTCACTTAGAGCCAAAGACAGAAAGTGAAAAAGCAATTGAGGAATTTACATTTTATACCAGAAGACTGGAAGAAAAAGAAAGATATGAGATTGCATATCCAACCCAAAAAGATTTATCACAGCAGGTAAAGGATTATATTGTGGCAGATTTTAGTGAAATTGAGCAGGCCATTTATTCCTATGAAGCTGGCAGTGATGATGAGTTTTATCTGAATTATATCGATGAAGACTCTTTTGTAGACTACTATATATTGATGGAGTTTGTGGGGAACAACGACTGTTTTCAGGCATCTACCTATTTTTATAAGGATGCAAGAGGAAAACTGCACATTGGCCCGGTATGGGATTTTAATAATTGTCTGGATAATTTTTACAATGAACTGTCCTTTCATGATTTTTATGTTTCCCAAAGAGGGTGGTATTCCCAGTTGATGAAGAGTGAGCGCTTTGTAAACAAGGTGTTGAAAAGGTACCGGGAGCTAAGAGAGGGAGTGTTGTCCGATGAATATCTAACCACCTATATCCAGGATGCCCAAGATTTTGTTGGAAGTGCAGCGGATAGAAACTTTGAGGTGTGGGGATGGAGCTTTGATTACAAGAAGCTGGCAGTAACTGAGATGAGACAACCGGATCCCGATGGAATATCCACCTATGAAGAGGTAAATCCATCCAGTTATGAGGAGGCAACCAGTAAGATGCTTACCTTTATGCAGCACAGAGGTAAATGGTTAGATGAAAACATAAACTCATTATTGCAGTATTGTCATCAGTCAAGGAATGCAAATACTGCATTGTATTAGAAGGGAGGGGCCGGAGTGAAAAAATTTTTAATGGCGTCTGCCTGTGTGGGGGGAGCTCTTATCCTGATATTTTACGCAGTGACAAGATATGGATTTTATATTTCGCTGAAAGAAAAAGATATTTCAGCAGATTTCATAACTCAGGAAAAAGAGTTCTATAAGGTAACAGGTGATGGAGAAAAGCAAAGTATTAAGATAAAAGGAGTGGATATGACGGCAAGTATGCCGGAACACACAGCCCATGAATTTGCAGCCGACAAAAAAGACTATATGCGCTGGATGAAGTTGATTTCTGAAATGGGTGCCAATACCATACGTGTCTATCAGGTCATGGACAGTGATTTTTATGATGCGCTGTATGAATTTAATGAGACAGCAAAAGAGCCATTGTATTTTATCCAGGGAATTAATGTGTATGATAAATACAATTATGGAATCGGTGATGCCTATCAGGAGGACTTCTATGGGAGTTTAGTGTCGGATGGGAGAACCGTGGTGGATATTATTCACGGAAAAAGAATGATTGTGAATAACACCCGGGGGGGAAATGGTAATTATCGTCATGATGTGTCAAAATATGCCCTTGGGATTCTGGTCGGTTCCGAATGGAGTAGTGACAAGATTGCATATACGGATATGCAAAAAGCCTACGTAGGCGGCTATCAGGGCACTTATTTTGAGACAGGCAAAGATGCAAGCTGTTTTGAAACGATGCTTGCAAAAGTGATGGATCAGATTGTGATATATGAATCAAAAAAATATGGCCTGCAAAGACCTGTGGGTTTTGTGACAGATCCTCAAAATGATCCCTTTGAGTATGCGGATTCTTACAATGCAGACTTTGATAAGTATGAGAAACCTGTGCCGGAAATTGTCACTTATGCAAGACAGTTAAATAAGTTTAATTTATTAGATGCAGAAAATATCCATACAACTGATGAAAATCTTGGGGGATATTTTGTAGGCTATCATCTGTATGACTTTTGCCATGATTTCTCCCTGTACCTTTCCAAAGAGGAAAAAGAAAGATTAAAAGACATATTGCCAAAGATAAACAAAGAAAGGTCTTATGATGGATATCTGGATTTGCTGGGAATGTACCACAGTATGCCAGTGATTGCCGCTGGTTTTGGTATGTCCAGTGCCAGAGGTATCGTATCAGAAACAGCCTTTGGCCCTCTAACAGAAAAAGAACAGGGGCTGGCGTTGAAAAGAATTTATGAGGATATGATGGCTGCAGGGTTTGCAGGGGGATTCATCAGTGCTTTTCAGGATGAATGGGATAAAAAAACTTGGAATACTTCCTATGCACAGGATTTCGAAAATAATGACTTGTGGAAAGATGTTCAGTCCGAGGGTCAGGGCTATGGACTGATGGAATTTGACAGCAATACCTGTGAAGTGGATGGCTCTGACGAAGAGTGGAGCAAAGCAGATTTTGTTTTTTCAAAGGATGGCAGCAAAGTCTATGCCAGAATGGATGGAGAGGGTCTGGCTCTTTTGATAAAAAATATTGATGTGGATGGAACCTATGTATTACCAATAGATGTGACAGCGGAAAGTGGAAGCGATACTTATGAGACCATGGATGTTACTTTCGATAAAAATGCAGACTTTGTGCTGTGCCTTTCCGGAAAAGAAGATTCCAGACTGTTGGTGCAGACAAGATATGAAGCCATCCGGGAAAATTATTTAAAGGAATATAAAGGAGAAGACCCATTTTTGGAGATTCCAGTAAAAAACGATAAGCAGTTTCTTCCCGTTCATATGGTCATCAAAAATATGACCATGGTAAAACAATTGACCAAGGAGAATATGTACTTAAAATATCTTCCTCTTTGGGAAACGGGAAAGCTTAGATATGGAAATAATAATCCGGAAAGTGATGATTATGACTCTCTGGCAGACTTTTGTTTTGGAGAACATCTCATTGAGGTGAGAATTCCCTGGGCATTGTTAAATTTTGCCAACCCTTCCTACCGACTGGTGCATAAAGATTACTATACAAATTATGGAGTGGAGTTTAAGGAGGTAAAAACCATTGGAATCGGTTTGGGGACGGAGAAGGAAAAAGACATAGCCTTGGTGGATTTTCAGTTAAAATGGAGAAAATTAAAGTATACAGAAAGATTAAAGGATTCCTATAGAGTGATACAAAAAATGTGGAGGTAGCAGGATGCGTCAGGAAATAGTAAATATGGTAGTGTATCTGTATATCTTCATTTGTGTGGCACTGCTGTTGTTTAATATTGCTTATATTGTCTACTCAAAACAGAGGAAAAGGCAGGCATGGAACAGAAAAGACAGAATGAAAAAAATGCAGCTATCTGCTATGAGTGGAATTACAAAAGATACTAAATTTAATGAAAAAGAGGAAAAACATCTGATAAAAAAGTTAAGTAATATCAAAAATCTGGTGGGATTTGAAGAGGCTTTAGCGGAATGTGAAAAGGAAAGAGACGAAAAAGAGATTATCCTGTATTTAAAAATGTGTCGAAATATTTTGTTTCAAGTGGCTTGGAATTTCAAAAAAAAGCCAGCCATGGAGAGAGCTTATTTTGGTTACATGGTTTCAAGACATTTGGGAAAGGTGGCAGAGACCTATAGGCATTTGTCAGAGACGCTGTTGGAATATTTTGCAGATTCTACCATTTATGCCAGGGAGAATGTGCTGATGGCACTGTACTGCCTTGGGGCAGAAGATGCTATTGACCAGGCGTTTTCACGGATGAAGGTATCAGGATATAGTCACCAGCACCGATTAATTGCAGATGGACTGCAGACGTACAATGGGGATAAAGACAGGTTAGCCAAAAGGTTGTGGGGGAGCAGAGAACAGTATGATGGGGAAGTGAGGATTGCACTGATTCAGTTTATGTCGAGACTTCCAGGGGATTACTCTTCCTTATTGCTTCCGGAACTGGAACAGCTTTCCGGAGAAGAAAGTTTCACTGTGATTCGTTATTTTGGAACCAGGCATCATGTATGCCTGGAGACGAAAGAGAAGCTGTTGGAAATCTTAAAAAGAGATGATGAATACAGCGTACCTGCTGCCAGTGTTTTGGGATATTATCCCGGGGAGGATGTAAAGGAAGCTCTTATGCAGGCTCTTGGCAGTAATCTTTGGTATGTGAGAAAAAATGCAGCAAATGCATTGCTGGAGTTTGGTCTTACCAGGGCAGAAAACGAAGAATTGTTAAAAGCGGATGATGCTTATGCAAGAGAGATGTTTCGTTATGTGCTGGAATTAAAAAGACAGGAGATTGAAAACAGAGGAGAGGGGGCATAGAGTATGACAAGAGATGTGGTATCTATATTAAATGTTATTAATATTTTTTTCCTGATTTATCTGCTGGTATATGCTACCTATCTGTTTTTTTCCGTTGTGGTAGGGGCGTGGCAGTTGTATTTTAGAGAAAAGATGCGCCAGGTCAAGAATGAAATTCGCCATGAGTACTATTTCCCAGTGTCTATTATCGTGCCAGCTCACAATGAGGAAGTCACCATATTAGAGAGTGTAGAATCTTTATTACAGTTGGATTATAAGTTATATGAAGTTATTATTGTAGATGATGGCTCTGCGGATGATACGGTAGCAAAACTCATTGCCCATTTTGACATGGAAGAGACAAAACGTCCCATCCGTATGAGTATTCCCTGTAAAAAGGTAAGAACCATTTACGAGACCAATAAGGAAAAAGTAAAAATCACCTTGATCTGTAAGGAGAATGGAGGAAAGGGAGACGCATTGAATATGGGAATCAATGTGGCTGCTTACCCATATTTTGTATGTATCGATGCAGACTCCATGTTACAACAGGATTCCTTAGAAAGAATTGTTCAGCCAGTGATGGAGGATGATAGAACTGTGGCGGTAGGAGGACTTATCCGAGTTGCCCAGTGTATTTTGTTAGACAGAGGAAGGGTGGTAGGATACCGTCTTCCATGGAACTTACTTATGAGTATGCAGGTGATGGAATATGACCGTTCTTTTTTGGCATCAAGAATTTTATTGGATCAGTTTAACGGAAATCTGATTATTTCCGGGGCTTTTGGTCTGTTTAAAAAGGATATTGTCATTGGGGCAGGTGGGTATGATAACCATACCATTGGCGAGGATATGGAACTGGTGGTACGGCTGCATAAATACTGTAGAAATAACAAGATTCCTTACACCATACGGTACGAGCCAAATGCAATCTGCTGGAGTCAGGCCCCGGGAACGTTGAGGGATTTGTACCGACAGAGAAGAAGATGGCATCTTGGGCTGTTCCAAAGTCTGTTTTCTCATAAAGATATTTGCATGAAAAGCAGATTTGGTCTGGTGGGCTCATTGTCATACCTGTATTATCTGTTCTATGAACTGCTTTCTCCGTTTATCGAATTGTTTGGATGGCTCAGCATGGTGGCATCGGCAATTTTTGGAGTGTTGAATATACCATTTATGGTTAGCTTTTATTTGCTGTATGCAATTTATGGGGCGGTGCTGTCTATCACGGCGTTTTTCCAGAGAATATACACCCAAAATCTGAAAATCAGCCGACTTGACGTATGTAAGGCAATGATATTGTGTGTCATAGAGAATGTATTTTTTCGAATTGTGCTGGATGTAATTCGGGCTACCGCCTTTATTGGATATAGAAGGCGTAAGGGAGAATGGGGAACCATTAAAAGAGTAAAAAGTGATATTGTAAAATAGAATTTGGAAATCAGGGCTTTGCCCTGATTTTGTTAAATTGTAAAAAACTTTATAAATTTACTTTATATATGGCAATAATTTTGTTATAATACGTTTTGTGTGTTGTGACAATTTGGTCTATTGGTTGAATTGTTACTGTGGTTTGAAGACAAGGAGGTATAAAATGAACTATACTAAAAATAAAGCTTCAAAAAAGCAAAAACAGATTACATCAAAAGGTGCAAGAACCGGGAGACGTATTTTTGTAACGTTTTTTCAGGTGGCAATGATTTGCATTGTGGCTTTGGCGGTGTTTATTGGTTTTGCAGGTTTTGGAGTGATGAAGGGAATTATTGACAGTGCTCCGGAAATATCTGAGATGAATGTAGTGCCAACAGGATATTCTTCTTTTGTGTATGATAAAGATGGCAATGAACTGGTAAAATTGGTGGCGCAAAATTCCAATCGTATTCCGGTATCTATAGATAAGATACCAAAGCAGCTTCAGAATGCCTTTGTTGCAATCGAGGATGAAAGATTTTATGAACACAACGGTATTGATTTAAAGGGTATTATGAGAGCCGGGTATAAAGGCTTAACTTCCGGACATTTCTCAGAGGGTGCAAGTACCATCACACAGCAGTTGATAAAAAACAATGTATTCACTGACTGGGTGGATGGAGAATCTGGCATAGAAAAGGTTAAGAGAAAGCTACAGGAGCAATACTTAGCCATAGAATTGTCAAAAATTATGAGTAAGGAAGAGGTGTTGGAAAACTATTTAAATACCATCAACTTAGGACAGAATACCTTGGGAGTACAGGCGGCATCCAAGAGATATTTTAATAAAGATGTATCGGAGCTTACCATATCAGAATGTGCAGTGATTGCAGCTATTACACAGAATCCATCAAAGTATAATCCTATTTCACATCCTGAGTACAATAAGGAACGTAGGCAGAAGGTTTTGGATGATATGAAAGAACAAGGATATATCACAGAGGAAGAATACCAGACAGCCATAAATGAAAATGTTTATGACAGAATTCAGGTGGTAAATTCAGACACAGAGGAAAAGAAAATATACAGTTATTATGTAGATGAAGTGACAGAAGAAGTGATGAAGGATTTACAGGAACAACTGGGATACACCGCAAATCAGGCCTACTATGCCTTATACAGTGGTGGTCTAAAGATTTATACCGTTCAGGACCCGGAAATTCAGAAAATCTGTGACGAAGAATTTTCCAATACAGACAATTATCCTGCGGGTACAAAGGTTTCTCTATCTTATGAGCTTTCCGTTGAAACCAAAGGTGGAGAGATTGTAAATCACAGTGTTCAGATGCTAGAAGAGTATTTTAAGGAACAGGAGGGAAGTGACTTTGACCTGGTGTTTAAGGATGAGGAAACTGCCAGAAGTTATGTTCAAAAGTACAAGGAAGCAAAGCTTTCTTCCACGGATAAGATCATAGGTGAAAAGATTACAATTACACCACAGCCACAGTGTTCTTTTACTATTATGGACCAACATACCGGCTATGTAAAAGCAGTGGTAGGTGGAAGGGGAACCAAGGAAGCCAGCCTTACATTAAACAGGGCAACCAACACCATGCGTCAGCCAGGTTCCACGTTCAAGGTGTTGGCAGCATATGCACCTGCCCTGGATACAGGAGCCAAGACATTGGCATCTGTACAGGATGATACAGAATACTATTATTCTAACGGACGCAAAGTAAGCAACTGGTACAGCTCAGGATACAAGGGATTATGTACCATTCGTTACGGAATTGAGCAGTCCTTAAATATTGTGGCAGTAAAAACCTTAACAGACATTACACCACAGCTTGGATTTAATTATTTAAAGAATTTTGGATTTACCACTTTGGTAGAAAGAAGAGAAAATGCCAACGGTGGAGTGGAATCAGATGTAATTCAGGCTCTGGCATTAGGCGGTGTTACCGATGGTGTAAAGAATATTGAACTAAATGCAGCCTATGCAGCTATTGCCAACGGCGGTCAGTACATGAAACCTATTTATTATACCAAGATTTTGGATAAAGACGGAAAAGTGCTGTTAGAAAATATTCCACAGACAAAACAGGTGATTAGTCCTCAGGCAGCATATCTGTTAACAGATGCCATGGAGGATGTTGTCACGAAAGGAACCGGTGGCGCGGCGGCAGTCAGCGGCCAGCATGTGGCTGGTAAGACAGGAACAACTTCCAGCAATAAGGATGTATGGTTTGCTGGATATACTCCATATTACACAGCAACCGTATGGGCAGGTTACGATAACAACTTATCTCTGGAAGGAGATGAAAAGAACTTCCACAAGAAGATTTGGAAGAATATTATGACAAGAGTCCACGAGGGCCTGGAAGGAACAGAGTTTGAACAGCCGGAAGGAATTGTTACTGCATCCGTATGTAAAAAGTCGGGAAAACTTGCACGTTCCGGATACTGTGACTGCGACCCTAGAGGAAGTCAGGTGATTACGGAAAAGTTTGCACAAGGAACTGTTCCTACAGAATACTGTGATACTCATGTGCGTGTGAATATTTGTGCCATGACAGGATCCATTGCCGGAGAGTATTGTCCGTTTATTTCGGAATCCAGAGTGTATATTTTAAGACCAGACAGTAGTTATTCGGTGACTGCTAACGGTTCTAAAGTTTTGGGAACTACAGCGGATTCTCCATATCAGATTACATCGTCTCAGATTTCAGCAGGCTGTGCACTGCATGGTGGAACAGGTTCTGTAAATGCCCAGACCGTTGATCCGGCGGCTCAGGCAGCAGCCCAGGCAGCGGCCCAGCAGGCGGCAGCTCAGGCAGCGGCCCAGCAGGCGGCAGAACAGGCAGCGGCTCAGCAGGCGGCAGCTCAGGCGGCGGCTCAGCAAGCAGCAGAACAGGCAGCCCAGCAAGCGGCCCAGCAGATGGATCCGGCGGCAGGAGCAAATGTACCAGACGAGGCAGCGGAATAAAATTAGGTTAGGACAGATAAATGGAAGAAAATTATACATGTATTTATACTGGCGGACAGGGAGAGATAGTAGAAAAGAAATCCCGCTTTATTGCCACAGTAGAAGTAGTGGAGAGCGAAGAAGAGGCTCTTGCTTTTATCGAAAAAGTAAAGAAAAAATATTGGGATGCCAGACACAACTGTTTTGCTTTTATTGTTGGAAAGCGAGGAGAACTGGAGCGCTGCAGCGATGATGGTGAACCACAGGGAACAGCAGGCAAGCCGATGTTGGAAGTGTTACGGGGAAAGAAGCTTTGTAATGTGGCTGTTGTGGTCACCAGATATTTTGGTGGCACACTGCTGGGCACTGGAGGGCTTGTACGTGCTTATACCCAGGCTACCAAGGCAGGTCTTGAGAAGAGCATAATCATAGAAAAATGTTATGCCGTCAAAGTATCCTTGCATACTGACTATAATGGAATTGGAAAAATTCAGTATATATTGGGACAGAACAATATCAAAATTATAGATTCCGAGTATGCCCAACAAGTGGTGATAACTGCCCTGGTTCCATTTTCCCAAGTGGATGCCATTATGGCTGAAATAACGGAAGGCACCAATGGGAAATGCCAGATGGAATGTGGAGACAAGGTCTATTTTGCAGTGGTAGACAAGGAAATTATTATCTTTGAAGAGTAAGGAGAAGCAAATGAGTTTAGCAGATGATATTTTTGTGAAAATGTGTCAGGATATCATTGACAATGGATATAGTACAGAAGGTGAGAAAGTTCGCCCAAAATGGGAAGATGGAAGCTTTGCATATACCATAAAACAGTTTGGTGTGGTAAATCGATATGATTTGTCGAAAGAATTTCCAGCCATTACCTTGAGAAGGACAGCAATTAAGAGTGCGATGGATGAAATCCTATGGATTTGGCAGAAAAAGTCCAACAATATTAAAGACTTAAACAGTCACATTTGGGATAGCTGGGCAGATGAAAGCGGTTCCATTGGAAAGGCATATGGATATCAACTGGGTGTAAAACATCGTTACAAGGAAGGTATGATGGACCAGGTGGACAGAGTGTTGTACGATTTAAAGAACAATCCATACAGTAGAAGAATCATGACAAATATCTATGTACATCAGGATTTAAGTGAAATGAATCTGTACCCATGTGCTTACAGCATGACCTTTAATGTGACGCAGAAAAAAGGATCGGACAAACTGACATTAAATGGTATTTTAAACCAGCGTTCACAGGATATTCTGACGGCCAATAACTGGAATGTATGTCAGTATGCCCTGCTTCTTATGATGTTTGCACAGGTATCAGATATGGAAGCTGGGGAATTGGTTCATGTGATTGCAGATGCGCATATTTACGACAGACATATTCCATTGGTGAAAGAACTGATTGGCAGGGAGACCTATCCGGCACCCAAAGTCACATTGAATCCTGAAATTCATGATTTTTACAAGTTCACAACAGATGATGTTTGTGTAGAAGATTATATCACCGGCCCACAGATTAAGAATATTCCGGTTGCTATCTAAAAAAATAGGATAAAAAGAAGGAGAAAGATATGAATTTAATTGTAGCAGTGGATGAAAACTGGGCCATAGGATTAAAAAATAAGCTTTTGGTTCGGATTCCAAGTGATCAGAAATTTTTTCGTCAGGAGACCACGGGAAAGGTTGTAGTATTGGGAAGAAAGACCTTAGAGACATTTCCAGGGGGGCTGCCACTAAAGAACAGAACGAATATCATTTTATCTACCGACAGAAATTATAAGGTGAAAGATGCAGTTGTGGTTCATTCGATTCCAGAACTATTAGAAGAGTTAAAGCAGTATGACTCCAAAGATGTGTATATTATCGGAGGGGAAAGCATTTACAGGCAGATGTTACCTTATTGTGACACAGCACATGTAACCAAGATATATCATTCCTATGAAGCGGATACCTATTTTCCAAACCTGGATGAACTGCCGGAATGGGAGATTACAGCTACCAGTGAGGAACAGACATACTTTGATTTGGAGTTTGAATTTATAAAATACGAAAGAAGTGTGTAGAAAGTGGAAAATTTTATCTATAGTATCAATGCTACTTTGCCTGTGTTTTTGGTAATTGTGCTTGGATATGTGTTAATGCAGACCAAGATGCTAAACGAGAACTTTGTGACGGTTGCAAATAAGTTTAATTTTCAGGTTACCCTGCCGTTTTTGGTGTTTAAAGATATCTCCAGTGCCAATGTGAGAGAAAATTTTGACCTGAAATTTGTCTTGTTTTGCGCAGGGGCTACCACCCTTTGTTTTTTTACAATCTGGGGCGTAACTAAATTATTTGTCAAGGATACATCGATTCATGGAGCTTTTGTTCAGGCATCTTTTCGAAGCAGCGCAGCGGTTATGGGGATAGCATTTATACAAAATATATATGGAAATTCCGGGATGGCACCGATGATGATTATTGGCTCGGTGCCACTTTATAATGTTTTTTCCGTGATTGTATTGACTATGGAGGCAAATGAGGAAGTACAAGGATATGACAGAATAAAAAAAGCTATGTTAGGAATTCTTACCAACCCCATTATTATCGGAATTCTTTTGGGATTGCTGGTTTCCATATCTGGGATTACGTTTCCAACAGTTGTAAACAAAACGGTGCAGAGTATTGCCAGTATGGCATCGCCATTGGCGTTAATCGCTATTGGTGCAGGATTTGAGGGAAAAAAGGCATTGGGAAAAATCAAGCCAACCATATGGGTGGCAGCCATAAAACTTGTGTTTCAGACCATGGTCTTTTTACCCATTGCCTGTATGATGGGATTTCGAACAGAGAAACTGATAGCGATTCTTATTATGTTGGCGGCACCAACCACGCCAAGTTGTTATATTATGGCAAAAAACATGAAAAATGATGGGGTGCTGACGGCAAGCTCTGTGGTGGTTACCACACTCTGTTCCTCTGTGACATTAACATTATGGATATATATACTTAGGAGTATGGGATTGATATAGGAGCTAAGATGGAAACGTTACGAGAAAATTTAGAAAAAAAAGAGATGAAGTTAGAAGAATTAGAATCGAAAGAAGTAAAATCAGAATCAAAACACAGCATGGAAAACGGGGTCGTATCCATCTTTTCAGGATACGACCCCGTTTTCCTACACTACAAAATTTTGTGAAAAATTCACTATAAAGAAAAATCTAAAAGACAGAATTGTTACAGTACACAGATACCTGTGTACTGTAACATACATTTTTGTAACAGTTTAGCCTATGGCTGAACTGTTACAAATTTGGGTCAAAAGAGACAAATTTAGATTGTCAAAGACAAAATTTTATGTTATTATAAGCGCATCTGGAAGATTCAGGACCAAATCGGTCATTCATCCCAGAATTAGTACAACAAAATACAGGGGATGAGTGCGAGGAGGACTTTCATTCGCCTCATCCTGGAAGGAGGATTTGTAACTATGAAGGAACGGAACAGTTATGAGGAGCATGAAAGGGAAGAAATGGAGAAAACCATTGATAAATTGACCCTGTTTGATGATGATTTAATGAGTGCGGTGTTTGAACACAACATAGAAGCTACTGAACTGTTGCTGAGAATTATTTTAAAGAAGAAAATGCATGTCATCTACGTGAAGGGGCAGGAACAATTAAAGAACCCTATACAAAAGGGAAGAAGCATTACCCTGGATATCAAGGCCATAGATGAATATGGCAAGCATATCAATATTGAGGTACAGAGAAAGAAATCCGGAGCCCACGTGAGAAGGGCAAGGTTTCACAGTTCCATGGTGGATGTGCGAATGTTGAAGAAAGGACAAAAGTTTAAGGAATTAAAGGATTCCTATGTGATATTCATATGTGAAAAGGATATATTTAAAGCAGGAAACCCAGTCTATCATATTAATAGAACCATAGCGGAGACCGGAAAGAAGTTTGGGGATGGTTCTCATATAGTGTATGTTAACGGAGAATATAAAGGTAATAATGCCATAGGAAAACTGATTCAAGACTTTAAATGTCAGTCATCAAAGGAAATGCAGTACAAGGAACTGGCAGAAGGTGTAAGATATTATAAGGAGACAGAGGAAGGAAGGGATATTATGTGTGAAGCATTTGAAAAACTAGCAAACCAAAGAGTAAAGCGAATCAAGGAGGAAAAAGATAGGGAGATCCAAGAGAAAGAAGAACAGATCCAAGAGAAAGAAGAACAGATCCAAGAGAAGGAAAAAAAGATTCAGGAGCAACAACGTATCATAGAAGAATTAAAAAGGGAATTAGGGAAAAATGTTTAAAAAATCTAGACTCTAGATACAACTAAATAGGTGAAAACAGAATCAACATCAGATTACTTCGGTCTGGTGTTGTTTTCTGTCAAAACCCATTGCTTTTCCATAGAAAGCAAACCATGTAAAATGGGAAAAATGATACGTAAATAACCCCCAAAAATTTCAAAAAAAAGTAAAAGTATCTAAAAAAAATCACGAAAAATGGGGAATCTAAGACAAAATCTTCTTAAAAAATTGACATCCATCAGGGGAACGAATATAATAGGAAAATGTGAAACTAGAGAAAGTGGGTTGGTGAGCACCCATTGAATATAGAAACAAAGGGAGTAAAATATGAGTAAGTCAAGCAAGAAAAACGTACCGAAAAAAAACAGTAGCGTAAGGCCGTATACGGTAATGTGTACAGATTTATATCTATTGTGGATACTATTGGTATATCCTCTGTACTATGCAGATGGATACTTCCATTTGCCAGAGAGAAAGGCCACCTTTTGGTGCACTTCCACACTTATTTACATTGGTGTGACCTTGCTTGGGGTCATTATTACATATGTATCTACAAGGGATGAATGGAGCTTAGAACGTATTAAGAAGAATATCTCCATGACAGATATTTTCATGTTTGGATTCTTAATCAGCAATTTGATTGCCTTTGCATTAAGTGAAGATAAAACAAATGCATGGACAGGAGCCGGAGCACGCTATTATGGGGCAAAGGTATTAATCTTAGTATGCATCAGTTATTTTCTGATTTCCCGATATGCTTGGGTAAATAGAGTATTTATCTGGGCTTTTTTGATTGGGGGGAATGGGGTCTGTTTGTTGGCTACTTTTGATTACTTTGGTATGGATGTGTTGGGGATAAATCAACAGATGCAGGCTAGTGATTGGTTAATGTTTATTTCAACTATGGGTAATGCAAATACCTGTGCTTCCTTTGTTACCATGGCTGTGGCTGGTGCAATTTGTTATTTTTGTGTAGCGAAAGATATGAAGTCTAAGGTGTTTGCAGGGATTAGTATTGTGAATTGTTCAGTAGCTTTGATTACAGCTCGTAGTGATAGTGCATTTGTGGGAATTGCTGCGATTGGAGTGGTGTTGTGTGTTTTGATGTTTGTGAAGAAAATAGATGTTAAAACTATCGTTGGAATGGCAATGTTAGTTGATGTGGCATTTGTTGGATTGACAGTACTCAAAAGAATTTATCCACAAGCCTTTGGGTATGATCTGGGTATTCCACTGTTATTAATGAATGCCCAGGGGATTCTCATTGGATCTTTTATTGCTTTGATATTGATTTATGCAGTGACTTCCTATATAGAAAGAAAAAATATAACATTTTCAAAAAACACCATCAAAATGGTGTGTGTTGCGGGAGTATTTGTGCTCATAGGGATTGTAGTTGTGATACTGTCAAAAATTAATTTTATAGAAATGTTCAAGACGAGTATGGGATTAAGCGAAGGAGCGTTAGATGGAAATCGTGCCTATATATATAATAGAACCATAAGAGCTTACTCCCAGGCACCCATATTAAACAAACTTTTTGGATGTGGTCAGGCGTCTGTCAGTACATTATTAAATCAGTGTTTTGGAGAAGAACTGGCATCTATGGGGATTTTAATTAACTCAGCTCACAATAATATACTGGATTATTTGATTATGGGGGGCTTGTTTGGTGCGATATGCTATTTAGGAATTCTTGTTTCAGAAATAAAAAAAGGGTTGAGTATGGTAAAAGAGAGTCCTATGATGATGGTGTTTACAGGCTGTGTTATTGCCTACTTTGCACAGGGATTATTCAATATTGAACAATCCAATACAACCACAATATTTTGGGTATTGCTTGCGTGCATGGAGGCGATATGCAGACAGTATGCAGTAAAAAAAGAGACTATGTAGTGCTGGGAATCAGAAGGTAGGAAAATGAATCAAAAAGATAATTGGCAAATAAATAAAAAATTAATCATCCGAAGAGGAATCCTTGTAACATATGATATTTTGGCTATGATTGTAGCCAGTGCATTTGCACTAATGCTAAGGTATGACTTCCATTATAGCGAAATTGAGGTTAGATTTATAGACAATGCATGGAAGTATCTTCCATATAATATAGTTGCTACATTGATTATTTTTTATTTCTTTCGATTGTATCATAGTCTTTGGGCCTATGCCGGCATAACGGAAATGCAGAATGTAATTATTGCATGTATGCTAGGCAGTGGTGCACAGTTGCTGGGATTGCAGTGCCTTGATTGGTATATGCCGAGAAGTTACTATTTCATGTATGCAGGAACCTTCGTAATGCTAATCCTTGCCAGCAGATTTATTTACAGATTTATACGTATGACCAAGCGACTACAGCGTCAGCGAAAAGCATGCACCAACGTGATGATTGTAGGGGCAGGAAATGCAGGGAATATGATTATCAAAGAAATTGTCACCAGCGGAAAAGTACAGATGAAAATCAAGTATATTATCGATGATGACAGAAATAAATGGGGCAGTTACATCCACGGCATCAAGGTGGTGGGAGGACGTCAGCTGATTCCAGTACTTTCAGAAAAGATAGATGAGATTATCATAGCCATGCCTGCAGTCAAGCGTTCAAAAGTAAAAGAAATTATTCAAGTTTGTAGAGAAACCAAGTGTGAAATTAAAACATTGCCGGGAATGTATCAAATGATGAATGGCGATGTGATGGTGGAAAAGCTTCGAAAGGTTGAAATCGAAGACTTATTAGGACGTGAAACAGTTGAGATTGATTTAGAAGGTGTCATGAAATATGTGAAAAATAAGGTGGTGCTGGTCACAGGTGGTGGTGGTTCCATCGGTTCTGAAATCTGCCGTCAGATTGTGCAATATAAGCCAAAACAGCTGATTATTGTAGATATCTATGAAAACAATGCCTACGATATCCAGCAGGAGTTAACGGAAAAATATCCGGAGCTTAACTTGGTGGTGCTTATCGCCTCAGTGCGAAATACAGCACGTATGAACAAGATTTTTGCCACTTACCTACCGGATATTGTATATCATGCGGCAGCCCATAAGCATGTACCTCTGATGGAGGCCAGTCCCAACGAAGCTATCAAGAATAATGTATTAGGAACATTGAAAACAGTTCAGGCGGCAGACAAGTATGGCACAAAAAAATTCATTCTTATATCAACAGACAAGGCGGTAAATCCCACAAATATTATGGGTGCTTCGAAACGTATGTGTGAAATGATTATCCAGACTTACAATAACCGTTCCAAAACAGAGTTTGCGGCAGTTCGTTTTGGAAACGTGCTGGGAAGCAATGGAAGTGTGGTGCCACTGTTTAAGAAACAGATTGAAAAGGGTGGTCCGGTAAAGGTTACCCATCCGGATATCATTCGATATTTCATGACCATACCGGAGGCGGTCTCTTTGGTGCTACAGGCAGGTGCCAATGCCAAAGGCGGAGAAATTTTTGTACTGGATATGGGAGAACCGGTAAAAATCCTGGATTTGGCAGAAAATATGATTCGGTTATCGGGATTGGAACCTTATGTGGATATCGATATCGAATTTACGGGACTTCGTCCAGGAGAAAAATTGTATGAGGAGCTTCTGATGGCAGAAGAGGGATTGCAAGGGACAGAACACGAGTTGATTCATATTGGAAAACCACTTGCTTTTGATGAAGAAGAATTTATGGCGCAGATAGAAGAGTTAAAGAAGATTGTAAAGATGGAACCGGAAGCAATCAGAAAGACGATTCAGGAAATTGTTCCCACTTATCAGCCGAAGAATATTGGAGATTTGTAAATGTTTAGCCTATGGCCGAACTGTTATGGAGATTTGTAATTGTTTCGTATAGGTTCTGACATACATTAAGAAAAAAAGACATATGGTATAGCAAAGGGAGAAGATAATATGAATTTAAAAAAGAAAAATTATATGAAAATGAAACGAGTTGTGGATTTGATTCTGGGACTTGTGGCTTTGATTATGTTATCGCCAGTGCTTCTTGTGTTATGTATGGCAATCAAAATTGATAGTAGGGGGCCTATTTTGTTTCGGCAAAAACGTGTGGGAATACACGTGACCTATTTTGAAATTTATAAATTCAGAACCATGAAGATTGACACTCCTAAGGACATGCCAACACATATGTTAAGCAACCCGGAGCAATACATTACCAGAGTGGGAAAGTTCTTGCGAAAATATTCCTTAGACGAGTTGCCACAGTTATTAAATATCATCAAAGGGGATATGAGCTTTGTAGGACCGCGTCCGGCTTTATGGAATCAGGAAGATTTGATTCAGGAAAGGGAAAAATACCATGCCAATGATGTGTATCCAGGGTTAACCGGTTGGGCGCAGATTAATGGAAGGGATGAGTTGGAAATTCCTGTAAAAGCCAGATTGGATGGTGACTATGTAGAAAACATGGGGCTGGCATTTGATATCAAGTGTATTCTGGGCACCTTTGGCTCGGTGGCAAAGGCAGACGGGGTAGTAGAAGGCGGAACAGGAAGAAAGAAAGACAGTAACGAGGATTAGCATGAATTTATTAATTACAGGGATAAATAGCTACATAGGAAATGCTTTTTTCGAATATGCTTGCAAGAAGGAAACCGAATGGAAGATTGCGAAGATAAGCCTACGGGGAGCATTGTGGAAAAAGGAGAACTTTTCCTGTTATGATGTGATTTTGCATGTGGCGGGAAAAGCACATGCAGATGTAGGAAATGTATCCCAGGAAGTAAAAGAAGAATATTATAGGGTAAACAGAGACCTTACTTTGGAAATTGCCCAAAAGGCAAAAAGGGAAGGGGTAAAACAATTTATCTATCTTAGCAGTATGATTATCTACGGGGATAGCGCTCCGGTAGGAAAGACAAAGATGATTCATGCAGATACTGTTCCATCACCGGACAATTTTTATGGAGACAGCAAATGGCAGGCAGATCAAGGGATTGCGGCAATGAATAGTGAAATGTTCAAAACTGCAGTGGTCCGCATTCCTATGGTGTATGGCAAAGGAAGTAAGGGGAATTACCCTATGCTGTCTAAAATAGCTGATAAGCTCAATATTTTCCCCGACATAGATAATCAGAGAAGTATGATTTACATTGAAAATCTGTGTGAATTTTTCAGAGAGATCATAGCGTATCAGGATTCAGGAATATTTCACCCGCAAAATCCGGAATACACGAAAACCTCAAAGATGGTTGCAACGATTGCAAAAGTACATGGAAAGAAGATGCACCTTACAAAGTGTTTGAATCCACTGGTACAGATTGCAGCACGAATTCCGGGGAAAATAGGAAAATTATGCAACAAAGCATTTGGAAATTCCTGTTATGATAAGGACATAAGCAGATACCGCAACAATGAATATCAAAAGTTCTCCTTTGAGGATTCTATAAAGAGGACAGAGGCTCCTTCAAAACTGAAAGCACTTATGACTGCTTCCGTAGCATCTATGATAGATTTGTTTAGTATGGATAATATAAGGATTCTACAGCAACAGGGGTATGAGGTGGAAGTAGCAGCAAATTTTGAATTCGGCAGTATTACCAGCCAGAAAAGAGTGAAATCTTTTCAAGAAAAGCTGGTGAAGGAAGGGATAAAAGTATATCATGTTCCAATTCCCAGAAGTATTGGAGATATAAAGAATATCATCACTTCTTACAAACAATTAAAAAAAATCTGCAGAAGGGAACGATATGCCGTTGTACATACCCAGTCACCAATCGGCGGTGTTGTAGCAAGGCTGGCAGCTAAAGGATTGCGAAAAACAGGAACAAAAGTGGTATATACAGCACATGGATTCCATTTTTATCAGGGAGCTCCAAAGAAAAACAGGATGATTTTTTATACCATTGAGAAATTCTTTGCAAAGTATACGGACGTGCTGATTACCATTAATCAGGAAGATTATAATGTAGCACAAAAGTTTGCGACAAAAAGAGTGTGCTATGTTCCGGGAATCGGGATAGAGATAGAGAAATTTCAAAAGAATTCCAACAATCGTTCAGAGCTTCGCAAAAAGCTTGGAATCAAAGAAACTGATTTTGTCGTACTAAGTGTAGGGCAGTTGTCTAAGAGAAAGAATCAGCAGATTATCATTCGTGCAATGGAAGAGTTGAAAGAACATGAGGAGATACGCTATGTCATCGTGGGCTTAGGAGAGTGCGAGGAGAGCGACAAAGAACTGATACAACAGTTAAAGTTAGACAAAAAAGTGATTCTTGCGGGATACCGGAGCGATATTAATGAGCTGCTTCATATGGCAGATTGCTTTGCATTTCCGTCTTTACAGGAGGGACTTCCGGTCGCCCTGATGGAAGCCATGGCAGCGGGACTACCTGTTGTATGCAGCAATATCCGCGGAAATAAGGATTTAGTTACAGACAGGTTGCACGGAAGAGTCATAGAGTCCGGGGATGTGAAAGGATATGCCGATGCCATCTTAGAGATGAAAGAGAATCCGTCCCAGGCAGCATTGTATTGCAGGAATGCCGGGGAGAAAATCAAAGAATTTGGAAATAAAAAAGTCAGAAGCATAATGGAAGAGATATATAGGGAATTGGGAAGAACATGAGAAAAGAAAAAGTTCTGGTTTTGATGTCAGCATACAATGGAGAAAAATATATCAGGGAGCAGGTAGAGAGCATTTTGAAGCAGAGCGAAGTGGAGGTTCACCTGCTCATAAGAGATGACGGATCTAAGGATGGTACGGTAGAGATATTAAAGTCTTATGAAAACTACAATGATATAGAAGTATATCAGGGCGGGAATCTGGGGGCATGTCAAAGTTTCTTTGATTTAATGCAGCATGCCTCAACGGAATATTCTTATTACGCCTTTGCAGACCAGGATGATGTGTGGCAGAAGGACAAGCTAAAGGAAGCAATCCGGATGATGCAGGGCGAAAAAGAGGTACCGGTACTGTATTGTGGAAGCTATCAGCTGACAGACAGTGCGTTACATGAGCTTCCTGGAAGAAGAGCATCCGAAAAAAACATATCATTTGGAAATGCCCTGATAGAATCTAATTGTACCGGATGTACGGCTGTCTTTAATAAAAGACTGTTGGAACTTGCAAAGCAGCAGATTCCCAGAGAAGCATATATGCATGACTGGTGGCTTTACCTTATGGCATCCGCTTTTGGTAAAGTTGTGTATGATGAAACACCGCACATGATGTACAGACAGCATGGAAGTAATGTATTAGGTGGCAATACGGGAAAGATAAATCAGATTCAAAGAAGAATAAAGAATTTTAAAAATATGTCACATTATGTACCTGCTCAGTTGGCTGAATTTGAAAGTATCTTCCGGGACAATCTGATAGAAGAACAAAAACATCTGATTCATTGTGTGACAAACCCCAATAAACACCCATGGAAGAGGCTGAGCATAATCCGGGAGAAAGAGATTCGAAGGAATAGTGGAGTGGATGATTGGATTTATAAGGTGATGTTTCTTTTTTGGCGGTTGTGAAGATGTATTTGTGAAATTAATTAAGAGTGCACAATAGGGCACTTTATAATGTTTTAGTAGGTGTGTGTTAGAATAGATTGACTGATATGGAAGGTTTACGAAGAGGAAAATAGGGATGAGTATACTTGGAAGTTTATATTGGAAAATGAGAAATTCATCATATTTGAATACGTTTAAAAAAATAGATGATATATTAAGAAAAATCTTAGGTCCTCACTATCAGACTACCATCAACAAATTAAAGCGGAGGATTCGTTGTGGCAGTATTAATAAGGCTTCTTTCAATATGAAAAACGGGGATTATACTTTTCAGGATTTGATTTGGAACTATGATGAGAAAAGCCCTTTGCTTGAGAATTATCAGCCAAAGGTTAGTGTCATTGTACCAAATTATAATCATGAACCATATTTAAGAGAACGTTTAGATTCCATCTATCATCAGACATATAAAAATTTTGAGGTAATACTCTTAGATGACTGTTCTAAGGATAACAGTAGAGCAGTGCTGGAGGAATATAGCAAGAAATATTCTGACAATACAAAAACACTATTTAATGAAGAAAATACAGGAATTGTATTTAAACAGTGGAAAAAGGGAATTGAGGCCGCAACAGGAGAACTGATTTGGATTGCAGAAAGTGATGATTACTGCGAAGAGAATTTTTTGGAGATTATGGTAGAAAAATTCAAATACGAATCCGTGAATCTTGCATTTGCAAGAAGTGTATTCATGACAAATGGAACAGAAACCTGGAATACAGAGGAATATATGTACAATATTCCGGGCTTCCAATGGAATAAGCCTTTTACCATGTCCTCTCATCTGATGGTTAGTCAGGCATTTGTAATAAAGAATCTGATACCAAATGTGAGCAGTGCAGTCTTTCGTAAGCCGGAAATTCTACCGGAAGAGCTGGATGAATTATGTAGTAGCATGAAGTTAAGCAGTGACTGGATATTTTATCTGTGGCTTATGCGTGGGGGATGTGTCTCCTATACTAATGAAACCACCAATTATTACCGTATTCATGAAAACAGTACATCATTGAATGTACAGGCTACCAGCAGGTATTACAAAGAATATGAAATGGTATCTGAATATGTGGCGAGAAATTATGATGTGGATACCACTGTCTTTGAACGTATTGAAAAAGATTTATTAATGCATTACAAAGATATATCAAAGAAGGAAGATACGGAGACGGTCAAGGAAAATTACAGAGTTGATTTTTTAAAGGAAATTGCAAAGAAGAGAAATCTAAATGTAATTATGGCATGTTTCTCCCTACAGTCTGGTGGAGGTGAGACTTATCCATTATATTTGGCAAATGAACTGTATCGGCAAGGAGTTACAGTAACCGTATTGGACTTTCATTTGGAAAAAACGCAAAAAGATATCAGGGAATTGTTAACCAAAGGTATTCCAATCGTAAGAATGAAAAAAAGTGATGATATTGGCAATATTCTGACGCATTTGGGTGCAGATGTGATACATTCCCACCATGCATCTATTGATGAAATGTTAGGACAGTGGATTGGGAGCAATGAGTTTAAGACGAAGCAGGTGATTACCCTGCACG
This sequence comes from uncultured Lachnospiraceae bacterium, assembly GCA_902767135.1. Taxonomy (GTDB): domain Bacteria; phylum Bacillota; class Clostridia; order Lachnospirales; family Lachnospiraceae; genus RUG11237. The sequence goes on from CACXGE010000036.1 coordinate 23,386, forward strand.
GAATGTATGAAGCATTGTGGGCAGATGCAAGGAAGGCATTGATTGATACTGTCATGAAAAGCTGTAGTCACTTTGCATATATTGCAGATAAAAATTTGGAAGTATTTAAAGATAATGGTGTAGAAGATTTTACAAAATTTGAAAAAGTACCTAATGGGTTGCCGCTTATAGAAACACATCCTATAGACAGAGAGGAACTACATATTGGGAAAGATGCCTTTGTGTTTTGTCTGGTTAGTCGGGGAATTCCGGAAAAAGGCTGGGCAGAAGGTATAGAAGCAGTGACAAGAGCTCGTGAGAGTAGTGGCAAAGATATTCATTTAGTCATTATCGGTGATGGAGAGATGAAGAAGAAATTAGAAAAGAGTGCTCCAACCTATGTTCACTTCACGGGTATACGCAAAAATGTGCGAGACTATTTTGCCATGAGTGATATGGGATTTTTACCTACTAGATTTCAAGGAGAAAGTTATCCCCTAGTGGTGATAGAAAGTCTCCAGTGTGGAAAACCGGTACTTGCCACGGATATTGCGGAGGTAAGAACACAGCTCACAGACCGGCAGGGGAATTTGGCAGGAGACTTGTTTACACTGAAAGATGGGGCACTAGATCTTAATGAATTGGTAGAGAAAATTATCAAATATGCAAGTAATCAAGAAGAATATCATATGGTACAGCAAAGATGTAAGGTGGCTAGTGAGAAGTTTGATATTTCGGGGATTGCCAGGCGGTATTTAGAAATGTATGAAAATTGCAACAGTAGTGCAGAGTGAAAAGGCATGAAGGGTCCAATAGGTTAGGAGGATAAGAATGTGTTTAAGATGATTAAAAAAAATAAGGAAATGTTGTGGGATTTGGCACTAAATGATTTTTCTACAAAATATGCAGGCTCCTATTTAGGAATATTTTGGGCATTTGTACAACCAATTATAACAATAATTGTGTACTGGTGTGTGTTTGAGTTTGGGTTAAAGGCACAGACACCCATAGAAAATGTTCCATATATTTTATGGTTTGCAACAGGAATGGTACCATGGTTTTTCTTTTCAGATGGTGTAAATGCAACAACGAATAGTTTGTTGGAGTACAGTTACTTAGTAAAAAAGGTTGTATTTGATATAGAACTTTTGCCAATTATTAAAATCCTTTCAACCTTGTTTATACATGTAGTCTTTGTAATGTTATTGATAATCATTGCTATGGCAAGTGGTGAAGGGCTTTCTGTATATTTCATTCAAGTGTTCTATTATATGTTTGCAATGATTATTTTGATATATGGAATTGGAAAATTGACAGCAGCGATTATCTTATTTTTCAGAGATTTAGGGCAGATTGTAAATATTGTGTTGCAGATTGGAGTCTGGGCAACACCAATTATTTGGCCTTATACTATTATTGTAGAAGAATACCAATGGATTGCTAAAATTAATCCTATGTTCTATATTGTAGAAGGCTATAGGAATTGTTTTTTTGATACTAAATGGTTTTTTGAAAGTCCATATTTAACTGTTTATTATTGGATAGTAACATTGTTGATTTTATTTTTTGGAAATAAAGTTTTTTCTAAATTAAAACCACATTTTGCTGATGTTATATAAGGAGAGAATATTGTGGAGAACATAGCAATTGAAATAAAGGAATTATCAAAGACATACAAATTGTATGATAAACCAAGTGATCGTATTAAGGAAGTTTTTAGTTTGACAAAGAAGTCATATGTTAAGGAAAAATGTGTGCTTAGAGACCTAAATTTGACGGTAAACAAAGGTGACGTAGTTGGAATCTTGGGAACCAATGGTGCAGGAAAGTCGACTTTGTTAAAATTGATTACAGGTGTACTTACACCTACCGTAGGGAACTTGCAGGTTAATGGGAAAATTGCAGCATTGCTTGAACTTGGTACAGGCTTTAATCCGGAATTTACAGGAATAAAAAATATATTTTTAAATGGTACAATGATGGGATTTACCCATGAGGAAATGAACGAAAAATTGCAGAGTATCATTGATTTTGCAGATATAGGTGATTTTATATATCAGCCTGTAAAAACTTATTCTTCTGGAATGTTTGCTAGATTGGCTTTTGCAGTAGCCATTAATGTTGAACCAGATATCTTAATAGTTGATGAGGCTTTAAGTGTGGGGGACTTGAAATTTCAAATGAAATGCATGGACAAAATGAAATCCATGATGGATAGTGGTGTTACGGTTTTGTTTGTATCTCATGATATTAATGCTATTAGAAGGTTGTGTACCAGAGCCATATGGTTAAAAGATGGTACAGTACAAAGTATTGGGGAGACAAACAAAGTATGCGATATGTATTTAGACTTCTTGAAGATTGGGGATGTGGAAGAACAGACGGGGGGTGCTTCATCAGAGGTCAATGACTATTATGATGATAGTGATATAAAAGAGTATAAAGAAGGCAGTAAAGATGTGGTTGCCGAAATAGCAGGGGTTCAGTTTTATAATAAGGCAGGAAAAAAAGTTACCGAGGTAAATATTTTTGAACCAGTTACTATTAGTGTTTATTATGATGTGTATGATGAAAATATTGAACATCCGGTGCTTGGGATTGCTTTAAAAAGAATAGATGATGAATATATTTGTGGTGTCAACACGCTTTTGGATGAAAAGAGGATTCCGTGGAAACATGGACGAAATAAATTTAGCTTAACATATGAAAAAGGCATCAGGGTACTAGGAGGAAAATACTACTTTGATGTTGCAATTTTCGATAAAACAGCTACGGTGCCAATACAGTATTTTGGTAAAATAAAAGAAATTATGGTAAATGCGGATTATATTGGTGAAGGTATCTGTATTTTACCTCATGAATGGAGTGAAAAATAAATGGGTAAATATGATTTTGATTTTGAACTATATGATGATAATACGTTAGCTTGGATAGCACAGACAATTGAAGAGGGTTCTGTGGTATTGGAGTTTGGAGCAGCAAATGGGCGATTAACAAAATATTTATGTGAAACGAAAAAATGTACAGTGGATATTGTTGAAATAGATGAACAATCAGGAAAAGATGCGGCAGTTTATGCAGACTGTGCCATGTTAGGAGAAGAAGAGGGAGATATTGAAAAGTACTTATGGTTAAATCTAGAAAAAAGATATGATTATATTGTGTTTGCAGATGTATTAGAACATTTACGAGAACCTTCTGAAACATTGAAAAGGTGTAAAAATGTAATAAAAAAAACCGGAAAGATTCTGGTTTCAGTGCCAAATATATCACATAATTCCATATTAATAGATTTATGGAATGATAAATTTAATTATACAGACACTGGGCTTTTAGATAATACTCATTTAAAACTTTTTACACGTCAATCATTCGTGAATATGGCAGAGCAGGCAGGATGGGCTGTAATTGGTGAAAGACCGAAGTATATTAGAGTGGGGGAAAATGAGATACAAAATTCCTACAGAGATTTGCCCAAAGAAGTATTTAAAGCTATGGTCGCAAGAACAGCAGGAAATGTGTATCAATATATGTTTACTTTAGCTTTGAGTTCAGAGTATGTTGAAGGAAAATTTGAAAGAATCGTTTGTATGGATAGTAGTTCATATTATTATGCAGAAGCCTATTTTGACTATAATGGGGAAATGGATTATAAGCATAGTGTAAGTAGAAATATTAATCCTGCATATGGTCATATTAACATTTCATTAAGTACGTTGAAAAGAGATAATAATATTCAAGTTAAATTGATTAATTGCAATGCTGTTTTGAAAAACATTTGTATACAACTTAGAACAAATGGAAAAACAAGAGAAGTGTTGACTTTTGAGCATAATGGAAAAGAAATTTCTGGAATGTTGTTTTTTGGCAAGGACGTGCCAAAAATTGAATTTGACGTTGTAAAGGAAGATGATGAGATAATAATATCAGCAGAAATAGTAAAGTATGATTTCGAAGATGCAGTATTAGAAAATCTGGTAAATTTTTTAGAATGTAGAGAGTTAGATTTTCAAAAGGAATTAAGTGATAAAATAATTGCTTATGAAGATATGATAATGCAGAAAGAGCAAGAAAGACAGAATGAAAGAATGGCTATGCAAGAAGAAATTATAGGGATTAAAAAGGAAAGTCTAGTCATGCAAAAGGAACTAGTAACATTATGTGAAAAGCAATTATTAGATATTCTTCCTAAGAGACAACATAAATTGATACCTGAATTGATTAGTAGAATGAATTTAAAGTTAGAAGAAAGGTGCGATTATGGAAATTAGTACAATAAGAAAGATATTTAGAAAATTGCCTATTAAAGAATCTTTTAAAGATACATTAAGAAAACAAATACATATCATAAATGAAAAACGCCAGGGAAAGAACAAGATAAACATTTACGGAAAAAACGAATGTTATCCAAAGTATAAAGGAAATATCAAGGATGTTGTCGCGGTGATTCCAAATTATAACTATGAACGTTACCTAGATGAGAGAATAGATTCTATTCTATTCCAGACATATCCTGTAAGGGAGATAATTATTTTGGACGATTGTTCAAAAGATAATAGTGTGGAATTAATCGAAAAAAGGATTAGAGAAAATAAATCTAATATTAAAATAAGTTTGATTCAAAATGAAAATAATTCAGGAAGTGTGTTTTCACAATGGCAGAAAGCTTTTCAAGTAGCAAACGCAGATTACGTTTGGATTGCTGAGGCGGATGACAGTTGTGATGCGAGATTTCTTGAAACAATTATGAAAGCATTTGATGATAAAGAAATGGTAATTTCCTACTGTGAATCTCTCACAATGGATGAGGACAATAATCTATTAATGGGAGATTTGAGAGTGTGGATAGATAAATGTGAATGTGGTAAGTGGGAAAATGATTATATTATGGATGGAAAAGCTGAAGTAGAAGATACTATGTGTATTAATAATACCATAGCAAATGTATCCAGTGCTGTAATTAGAAACGGTGATTATTATCAAATATTAGAAGGTGCTAAGGAGTATAAATTAGCTGGGGATTGGTATGCATATATGAACATATTAAAGTATGGAAAAATATCGTACTGTAAACAATCATTGAATTATCATAGGATGCAGAGTCAAGGGTTAACATTATCAACATCTTATGAACAGGAATATAACGAGATTATAAGATTACAGGAGTATGCGATAGAAAACTTTGAGATATCTGAGGAAGTAAAGGAAAAGATATACAAGCGACGAGAAATGGAGAGAGTTAGATTTGGATTATAAAAATGTGCTAATGTCAGTAATTGTACCGGTATATAATACAGAATTGTATTTAGAAAAGTGTCTTGATTCGATAGTAACAGCAGTGGAGGGGATTGAGCCAAAGGTGGAAGTGTTGCTGATTAATGATGGATCCACCGATCATTCCCAAATTATAATTGATGAATACTGTGACAGGCATTCTGCTTTTATGAAAAAATTTCAAAAGCCCAATGGCGGATTATCTGATGTAAAAAATTATGGATTGCAACGAGCGAATGGGAAATATGTGATTTTCTTGGATTCAGATGATTTTATTGAGCCTAATATGTATAAGGATATGTTGGAATGTGCGGAAAAAAATTCAGCAGATGTGGTGGTATGTGATATAAAATTAACGTATGATGATTCCTCAAAAGATCAGGTACACTCATGCACAGTAGCAGGGAGAACGGATATTTTTCAACAGGTGATTGACATGTCTATGATGCCTGCGTCATGGAATAAACTGGTAAAAAAGGAATTGTATGATGGCCTTGAATTTCCAGTGGGAAAAAATAATGAAGATGTAGCTGTTACCCCAATTATATTAGGGCGTGCGAATAGGATAATAGCAATACATGAGCCATATTATAATTACTATCAGAGAACAGGGTCAATTCAAAATAGTGAGTTTAATGAAAAGAGATTTGTAGTAATTGATACCGCTAAGCTATGTATGGAAAGAATAAACGGATTGCCTGCTGAAAAGGCAGACAAGATTAAAGGGTCAGTATATTTGCATCAAGTGTTGGCCATAGCGATGTACCCTATTAGGGAAGAAAGGTTTCGGAGAAGATACAATTTGTTAAAGAAATATATTAGGAGAGTAAATGAGGAGTTTCCAGATCTTTGGGAACAATCGGAAATCAGGGAGTTTCTAACATGGGAAAATCGAATGACAGGACTTTATAGAAAAATATCAGTGTACTTGCTTAAGCATAACTTGTTTTTTGCTACAAGTGTTTTTTGGAGTTTTTGTAATTTGTTTCAGAAGATGAAGTAGAGAGGGTAGAAGGCAAGGATATGATTATCATTGATGACATGAGCAAATATATTGCATATATTATCGATAACTTAAATCATGACCGTTCTATCAGCAATCTATTAGATTCCAGTGAAAGAATTCAGGCATTGTTGAATAGATATCGCAATACAGAAATTTAAGGGATATGCACGAAAGGAAAAATAAATGGATATCAAAGAAAGTACAAAAGTACAGTTGTCTCAAAAAATTATATATTTGTTGTTAGGTATAACTTTGGTTATTATGACTGGCTGGCATATAAAAGCTATTCAATTGAATGATACAATGTCAAAGATAGGGATCTGTTTGAGGTTCTGTATTACAGTAGGCATCTTTGGAGTTGCGGTATTCTTCCTGTGGAAATTTCGTGATAAATACAGAGCAAATAATTTGTTCATGTATATGTCGTGGATATTATTACCCCTTTTTACCTTTGTAAGTGTTGAATTGATAGCAGGAGATATCCGGAAACTTACATGGATAAGTATTGTAAAAAATTTGCTCATGTACTATTTGCTTTATTTCATATTATCCGCATTTGTTCGTCAATTGGGAATTTTGGCCATGGTTTATGTGGGGATGTTTGATTTTCTGGCATTGGTACAGCACTTTGTTACTTTATTCCGGGCAAGACCCATGATGTTACAGGACTTTCTTTCATTTGGCACAGCAGCGAGGGTGGTAGGAAATTATACATTCTATTTAACTTATCATAAGTATGTTGTTGTTTTGGGAATGATACTCCTGATTTTTGCTTTTACGCTTTCGGGAAAGAAAATATTCATGAATAGAAGATATTTCACAGGGATAGGTATTTTGGGAGTATCTTTTGGGTTAGTGGCTATGTTACTTATGCCCAATAAATTTCTCAATGAAATTTATATGTGGGATTTGATTTCTAATTATGAGGAGGATGGTCTGCTCCTTACTTTTTTAGAAGAGATTCCATATCTGATGCCTGAGAAACCTGAAGATTATAGTGTATCTAGTGTTAAGAAAATAGCAGACAAGGTGGAAAAAATTGAGGTTAATGAGGTTGCGCCCCAGAATCTTATAGTTATAATGAATGAAAGTTTTGCAGATTTGGATTATATTGGAAAAGTAGAATCGGATACAGAATTGCTCTCGTTTTATAAAGGATTACAGGAAAATACAATTCGAGGATATTTGTCTGTCCCCTCCTTTGGTGGTGGAACTGCCAATACGGAGTACGAGGTTTTAACAGGAAATACTTTGGAGTTCCTTACAGCAGGGACTACAGCTTACCAGATGAATGTAAAAAAACAGGAATCCGGAATTACATCTACGTTAAGGGAACAGGGATTTCAGACCCTTGCACTGCATCCTTACTATGGAGGAGGCTGGAATCGCAATGAGGTGTATCCTTGTATGTCATTTGACAATTTTGTTTCTATGGAGAATTGGGGGGATTTAGAAACTATCCGTTGGTGTGCCAGTGACGCGTCTGCTTATCAGAGAGTGATAGATACTTGTGAGAGCACAGATGAAAAGCTATTTATGTTTCTTGTAACTATGCAGAATCACGGAGGATATGATTATGAAGATTACCAGAGTACGGTGTCGTTAAATTATGCTGATGAATATCCTATGGCAGAGCAGTACCTGTCATTACTTCAAGAGTCCGACAGAGCTTTTCAAAGCCTTATTGAACACTTTCAAAATGTGGAAGAGCCTACCATGATAGTTATGTTTGGTGACCATCAGGCTTCAATAGAAGATGCATTTTATGAGCAGCTTTTTGGAAAATCATTGAGTGAATTGTCTTGTGAAGAATATCAAGAGCGTTTTATTACGCCATTTGTGATTTGGGCAAATTATGACATAGAAGAACAATCAGATATTTTAATGAGCAGCAATTACTTCGGGAGCTTTATTCTTAAGAATGCAGGAATGAAAATGACAAAGTATAATGAGTTTCTGTTGAATTTGTATGAGGAGATTCCAGTGATTGGCATTGGAGCCATTTGTGATAAGGAAGGGAACTGGTATCAGTGGGGGGAACTGCCAGACTATGAGAAACAGTTGATTCAGGAGTATAAAATTTTGCAGTATAATAATGTTTCTGACCGGAAGAAGCGTGTGGAGACAGTGTTTTTCAAATAGTAGTCCAGGTAGGGAAATATATATAGAATATACAATATCGTATGAAATGTTGTGTGCATAATATGTAGTTGTGATTAGGAGGAAAATTATGAAAGAAACTGCACTAGTGATTATGGCTGCCGGGATAGGAAGTCGATTTGGAGGAGGAAGTAAACAGTTAGAGCCCGTAGGACCAAATGGGGAAATTATTATGGATTATTCCATTCATGATGCGTTGGAAGCAGGCTTTAATAAAGTGATTTTTATTATACGTAAAGATTTAGAAAAAGATTTCAGAGAAGTGATTGGAAATCGAATGGAGAAAATTTGCAAATGTGAGTATGCATTTCAGGAAATTGATGATATACCAGCAGGTTTCCAGGTACCGGAAGGAAGAAAGAAGCCATGGGGTACAGGTCAGGCTGTATTGAGTTGTAAAGAGATTCTGGATGTACCTTTTGTGGTAATCAATGCGGATGATTATTATGGAAAAGAAGCGTTTGTAAAGGTACATGATTATCTTGTAGGATTGGAGGAAAACTCAGATGTTATGGATATGTGCATGGCAGGATTTATTCTAAAGAATACTTTAAGCGATAATGGAGCAGTTACCAGGGGAGTTGCCAAAATTGATGACGATCATGTGTTGTTAGAAGTGATTGAGACAGGTGGAATTGAAAGAAAAAATGGAAAAGTGATTGCAGTGGATGCTGAGGGAAATGAGAAGGAGATTGATCCGGAAAGCTACGCATCCATGAATATGTGGGGTTTGACACCGGATTTCTTGACAGTATTAGAAGATGGGTTTCAGAGATTCCTTTCAAATCTGGGAGACAAAGCATTGAAGAAAGAATTTCTTCTTCCAATTATCATTGATCAGTTGATTCGTGAAAAGAAAGCAAAGGTTAAAGTGCTTGAGACGAGAGATAAATGGTTTGGTGTAACTTATAAAGAAGATAAGGATAGTGTTGTAAAATCCTTCAAAAAATTAATTGAGGAAGGTGTTTACAAGGAAAAACTTTTTTGACTTGCTATTTGTAGGTGTCAAATTTTTTTTTAGGTTAGATGAAAAAGTCGTAAGTTTTTTTACATAATTGAAAGGTGAATGAAGATGGAAAAGCCAACGTTGTATATAGTGATTCCTTGTTATAATGAACAAGAAGTATTACCAATCACGAAAGATTTGTTTTTAAATAAAATAAAAGAATTAGTAAATTTAGAAAAAATAAGTGTAGATAGTAGGATTTTATTTGTCAATGATGGTTCCAAGGATAACACGTGGGAAATTATACAAAAGATTTCAAAAGAAAGTGAATATTTTAAAGGGATTTCATTGTCACGAAATAGAGGACATCAAAATGCTTTGGTGGCAGGATTGATGACGGCTAAAGAAAAGGCTGATATTACAATAAGTATTGATTGTGACGGTCAAGATGATATTAATGCGATGAATGAGATGGTGGATGCATACTTGGATGGCTGTGAAGTAGTCTATGGTGTTCGTAAAAAAAGGACAACGGATACTGCATTTAAGCGGTTTACGGCTGAAGGATTTTATCATATTATGAATTTATTAGGGGCCGAAGTAGTCTTTAATCATGCAGATTACAGGTTGTTAAGTAAAAGAGTATTGGAAGAATTCTCAGAATTTAAAGAAGTAAATTTATTTTTAAGAGGGTTAATTCCTTTAGTAGGATTTAAAAGTACTAGTGTATATTATGATAGGGCAGAAAGAGCAGCAGGAGAGAGTCATTATCCACTAAAAAAGATGCTTTCGTTAGCGTTTGAAGGAATAACGAGTTTATCAGTGAAACCAATTAAACTTATTATAGAATTGGGAGTATTGATATCAATGATAAGTTTTATAGGAGTTATATGGGCGGTTGTATCGAGCATACAGGGAAAAACCATCGTTGGTTGGGCAAGTACTGTATGTATCGTCTGCTTCATGGGAGGAGTGCAATTGTTGTCCCTGGGGGTCATAGGAGAATACATAGGTAAAATATATATGGAAGTAAAGCAACGTCCTAGATATATTATCAGTGAGAAAACGTGGGCGGATGAGAGGAAGAAAGAAAAAGATGAAAGAGGGTAAAATACAAGAAATTTGTCGTAATATAAATAAAAATAAACTCTGGGATAAACTACAAAATATAGAAATAATATTTATGGGATGTATACTATTTGTAATTGTCAGCTTACTTTTGACATTCGGTGAACAACAATATATGTGTAAACAATTCTTTGATTACTCAAATGGAGTGTTGTTGTTAATAGGTGGAGGGTGTTGTGGATTTGCAACATTTGTTCTGTTTAGATACAAAACCACAATATGGCAAAGATTAAAGCAGATAGAAAATAAGTTTAGCTATGTTTTGATTATATATTTTTTCATTATTATGTATGTATCTTATAATGTTAAATTTTGCCCTGGTTGGGATGCTGGTGTAGTTTTGGGGACATCAAAACAAATCCTAAATGACAACTTGGAGCCATTTAATAATTATTATTATTCTATATATCCAAATAATCTATTGATAACATGTATATATACTTTGGTATTCGAGTGTAATGATATGTTTGGGATTTTTAACGGAGAAAATGAAATCATGGCTTTGATAAGTGTCGGGTGTTTGCTTCAGACGATAACAGCATATTTAACTTTCAAAATTTTGTGCGATATTATGCCTTCACATTATTCAGCCTGGATCATGTGGGTGGTTTATTTGGTGTTTATGGGAATTTCTTGGGTATTGGTACCCTACACAGATGCAATAGGGGTAGTTATACCGATTTCTATATTTACACTATATTTAGAACAGAAAAATAAAGAAAAAATAGTAAATTGTTTTTTTATAGGTTGCCTTGTATTTGTAGGATATCATATAAAACCTCAAACGATAGTTATTGCAATTGCAATTTTCATATTTGAAGTTACTAAATCTTTTTTCAGGAATAAAAAAGAAAATTTACTTTTTATAAAAAAAATGTGTTTATGCATGGTGGCAACTGGAGTATGTGCCAGTTTATATGGAAATATAATTATTCCAAGCACAGGATTTGAATTAAATGAAGAATTAGAATTAGGTATGGAACATAGTTTTATGATGGGGCTGAATTTAGAGCGAAGCGGTGTGTATGCTCCGGATGACATAGCATTTTCAGAATCTATTTCAACAAAAAAAGAAAGAAAAGCAGTAAATATAACAGAGGCGAAAATGCGGATTAAGACAATGTTGGAAAATGGCACATTTTCTGAGCATGTTGTGAAGAAAGCATTGGTGAATTTTAATGATGGTAGTTTTGCATGGGGGCAAGAAGGGAAGTTTATAAAACAAGAGTATTCAAACCCAAATCAGTTGATAAGTCCACTATTAAAGAAGATTATTTATCCCTCTGGGGAGAATAGGCATTATGTTTATACACTTAAACAGATGATGTGGATTGTAATTCTTTTTTCCAGCATTGGTATTGTGTTATTAACAAGGAGTGATTTTTCTAAAAAAGAGGAAATAGTAGTTATATGCTTAGCAGTTATGGGAATATATCTTTTTGTTATGTTATTTGAATCTAGAGCTAGGTATTTATATACATATTTACCTTTTTTTGTAATATTAGCTGGTATTGGATTCTATAAGATTCAAGAATTGGTGAGAAAAATACATTTATTGAAAAAGGAACAAAATAACAATACATAGACCATTTTACCGTATGAGGATTGTCTGAATAATGTAAAAATGAATCCCTGGACTGTGTTGTGACTATACAGGAATTAGTAGATTGAGATATTTTATTAATGAAAGAACTGAAAAATTTTCATATAAGAAAGAGTAGTAAAGGAAGGATAATATGATTGCGAAGAAAGAACAGAAATTTATTAGTTGGATAGAACAAAATGTTATTATGATTTTTTTTATAGTTGTCACAGTATTAGCTGTTTGGGTGAGAGGATTCTGTTTAGATGCAGTTTCCAGTGATATGGAGAGTTTTTTGCTTCCTTGGTACGAAAATTTGCAACAAAATGGTGGATTCAAAGCACTCGCACTGCAGTTAGGAGATTATAATGTGCCTTATGTGGCAATCTTGGCTTTTTTAACATATCTTCCAGTTGAGCCCATGTATGCAATAAAGATAGTGTCAATTATCTTTGATTTTTTACTGGCAGTTTTTGGGGCATTGTTAGTATATTATGCAAGTGGAAAAAATGAATTGAAGGCATTATTGGGATATACATTTATTTTGTTGAGTCCAATCGTAGTATTAAATAGTGCTTTTTGGGGACAATGCGATGCTGTCTATAGTGCATTTGTTGTTATGGCAATGCTTTGCATATTAAAGGATAAAGAACTCTTATCTTTTATCTTATTAGGGTGTGCTTTTGCATTCAAATTGCAGTTTATATTTATACTCCCAGTGTTTTGTTTAATATATCTTCGAAAAAAAAGTTTTTCTATACTGTACTTTTTGCTTATACCGCTTACAAATGTAGTTCTTTGTTTACCGGCAATTATGGCAGGAAGACCTATAACAGACGTTGTTTCTATATATGTAAATCAAACATCAACATATGAACATATGACAATGAATTATCCTAATCTTTACGCAGTGATAGGTGATTATTATGAGCAATTACATACTCTTGCCATTATATTTACAATCATTCTTTTGGGAATTGGAGCATTTATTATAATATATAAAAAGGTTGAAATAACATGTCAAAATGTAATATGGCTATCAATATGGAGTGTTTGGACTTGTGTAATGTTTTTACCGGCGATGCATGAGAGATATGGATTTTTGATGGAATGTTTACTGATTGTAAATGCACTGATTTATAAGAAAAATATCTTAACTGCACTTATGGTCCAAGCAGTTACTTTTTATACATATGCAATGTATTTGTTTGGATCTAATTCGGAATTTTTATTTCATTTGGGAATTATAAACTTTCTGCTTTATTTGTGGTTTACAATCCAAAAGTTTGGTGAATTAAGATTGCAAGTGGACAAATGACAAATTTTTTTGGAAGATTTGCCCTCAAAATATGATCCTGGAACAAAGGTGCATGAATTAGTGATTGAATTAAAAAAGTATTTGGATTGAGTGTGTTTGAGAACCGGGTTCGCAAAACCAGATAAACTTAGAGGAAATAAAGATTATGAACATACAAAAAAATTATAGAATAGAATATATATTGTTTTATCTTTTTTTATTAATAAAGCCATTTTACCTAAAAGAATCCGGTACAATGCAGGCGGGGGATGTTTTGCTGGTATTATCTGTTGTCTGGTGGCTGGGGGGACTGATTGCCAGGAAACAATGGAAAAACTGGAGAAATCATATAGAAGGCATTGATATACTACTGGTAGCATTTGTGTTATGTACTGCGGTGGTGAATTGCGTGGGGGTTGTCCGGTATGGTGATACCAGGTTTATTTTATCATCGTTATATCTTGCGTTCTGTACAATGGCGGTAGTGGTCTTTCGGGCGTATTTGAAAAATTCATCTTTTCGGAGTATGGTTTATGGCATTTGTACTTTTAATGTGATGATGCAATTTGTTCTCTTGATTACCGGAGTTGGAAGATATTTATTTGAACATAGATATGTAGGTTCCTTCAATGATCCCAATCAGCTTGGCTTCTTTTTATTAGCATCTATGTTTATGATGTCTATTTTCACAAAAGCAGAACAAAAAAAGAGACCCTGGAACATCCTGGTGTATTTGTGTGGACTCTTTTTGATTATTTTGAGTAAATCAACTGGAGTGGCACTTGGACTGGCTATCTGGTGGCTGGGAGAGGGCATTTTGGCACTGTATAGATGGGGGCAAAAAGAACGAATATCGCCAGGAAAAATGTTAGGGATTGGAGCTGGCCTTTTTGGTGTCATTCTGGTTTTGTGTGGAATCGGAATTTTTATGATGCGGACCATGCAGCTCGGGGATGAATACAATCTTTTTGTAAGAATTGGAGAAAAGTTTGAATTGTTGTGGGATGGTGGCTTCAAAAGTCTATGCGCTTCTAGAGGAATTGACAGAATGTGGCAGTATCCATGGAATAATTTGTTTGGAGCTGGAGAAGGTGCATTTTATAGATTTGAATTGTCTCAACTGGTAAATACAGAAATCCACTCTTCATTCTTAAGCATTCTTTTTTGCTATGGTGTGTTTCCTTTTATGTTGGTGGTAATATGGGTATATAAAAATATTAGAAAGGTACCATTGGAACTTGGAGTGATTTACCTGGCGTTCTTTGCAGAATGTTTTGTGTTGATAAATTATCGTCAGCCATTATTCTGGATGCTTTTTGTGACCGGGCAGGTGAGCCAGGGAACCGGGTTCCGTGGCACGGGAAAAGATGCAGAAATAAGGGAAAAGATGTGAGCCAGTGAACCGGGTTCCGTGGCTCGCCGGGACATTATAGCCAGCTGGAAACAGCTGGCAGTATTTATATAACAACCTTGCAAAAAACGGTTGCCAAGCAAAAATTTCCATGTTAAACTAAGAGAAAGCAGAAGTTCTATAGTTGCAGGCGAACCATGGGATATCATGAGGCTGAGTCGCCATCATTTTTCAAAAATATCTAAGTTAATTTAAACTATTTCCTGCTTTAAATTCCAAGAGATAATAAAATAAGCAGGAGGTAACATGCTCAGGAATCTCCTGTCGAAGGAGGTATGCAAATGAGCAAACACAAAACCAAAAAGGGAAAAAGAGAAACGTTCAAAGTCAATCGGGAGCATAAGGACCGTCTATTTCGTTTAATCTTTGGAACAGAGGAAAACAAGCGAAATTTACTGTGTCTATACAATGCCTTAAATGATTCACATTATGAGGACGTGGAGGGATTTGAATTTACCACTTTGGACGATGTCATTTATATGGGAATGAAGAATGATATATCGATACTTATCCAAAGCAAGATGGTATTATATGAACATCAATCCACCTACAATCCCAATATGCCGCTAAGAGGA
>CACXGE010000037.1 GCA_902767135.1 uncultured Lachnospiraceae bacterium
GCCTATACTTTTTTGACAATTTTTAAGTAACTTTATTATCTCAAAAAAGTATAGGCTAGTCTATGTACTCACTGTGGAGCGTTTACCAAATACCCCAGAGATGCAGCTCTGGGGTATTCTATTCCTTTCTGGCATGGTGGCTTAAACCATAGGCGGATGTTTCAAATCAGGAACATAGCGTCTCCAAAACTAAAGAACCGATACCCTTCTTTTACTGCTGCTCCATAGGCAGCCAGCACATGTTCTCTCCCTGCAAAGGCAGATACCAACATCAGAAGAGTGGATTGGGGTAAGTGAAAATTGGTAATCAGTCCATCAATCATCTTAAATTTATATCCCGGATAAATAAAGATATCGGTATCTCCACTTTTGGCCTGCAGGATTCCATTGTCATCTGTAGCAGACTCTAAGGTACGGGTACTGGTAGTTCCCACTGCGATGACTCTTCCGCCATTTCTTTTGGTATCATTAATCTTTTTGGCCTCTTCTTCCTCAATATGATAAAATTCAGAATGCATATGATGCTCCAGCACATTTTCCACTTTTACCGGGCGGAAGGTTCCAAGTCCCACATGAAGTGTAACATGGGCGATGGTTACCCCCATCTCCTCTATCTGCTGTAACAATTCCTTGGTAAAGTGAAGTCCTGCGGTTGGTGCAGCGGCAGAGCCTTCTTCTTTGGCATATACTGTCTGATATCTGTTTTTATCTTTTAACTGATGGGTAATGTATGGGGGCAAAGGCATCTGTCCAAGTTTATCCAGAATCTCTTCAAAAATCCCTTCATAGGAAAACTGTACCAGACGATTTCCCTCCTCCACTTCATCGATGATTTCTCCTTTTAACAGTCCGTCGCCAAAACTGATTTTTGCACCTTTTTTTGCCTTTCTTCCAGGTTTTACCAAGGTTTCCCAAATATCGTTTTCTCGGCGTTTCAATAATAAGAGTTCAATCTTTGCACCGGTTTCCTCTTTCACACCAATCAGTCTTGCCGGTAAAACTTTGGTGTTGTTGATGACTAGGCAGTCCCCTTTTTTTAAATATCCTGTAATATCCCTAAAAATCTTGTGTTCTATTTCACCGTTTTCTCGATGCAGCACCATAAGCCGAGAGTCAGAACGGTTCTCTAATGGGTCCTGGGCAATCTGTTCTTCCGGTAAATAAAAATCAAAATCTTTTACATTCATTTCTTTTCTCCTACTCTATTTTATATTTTCGTTATCTTCATGCATTTATTGAAATCAAATAACTATTCAGTACAGGTCTCAGCATTTACTGCTGAGACCGTATGACAATGTGTATTTTGCAAAAATCGGGCAATTTTGCATGCGTAAGCATTGCCCGATTTAACGTATCTGTTCGCGGTTTGAACAGATACGAAATCAAAAAATCCGCTATACCAATGGCTTACATTAGTATAACGGATTTTTCTGTAAAATACAATTACTGTCTTAACTCGATGCCCATGCCTTCTAAGCCATTTAATATCTTCTTCATGGCAGCAGTAATATCCGATTCTTCTAAGGTTCTGTCCTTTGCTCTAAAAGTGATAGAGTAGGCAACAGACTTGAATCCGTCTTTGATCTGTGCTCCCTCATAAATGTCAAACAATTCATAGCATTCCAAAATCTTTCCACCGCGCTGTGCAATCACAGTTTCAATCTGACCAGCAAGGATTTCTTTCGGTACTGTCATACTGATATCTCTGGTAACTGCCGGGAATTTGGCAACCCCCTCATACTTTCTATCGTAAGTGGCATATTCTAAGATGGATGGCATGTCAATCACTGCCACATACGCTTTTTCGCCAATTCCATAGATATCTGCCACTTCCGGATGGAGTTCTCCTAAATAGCCCACTACTGTATTCTTGTAGATAATGTTTGCCTGGCGTCCCGGATGAAGGAAGGTCTTTCCTGCTTTTGGATCATACTGTGTCTTTTCGCACAATCCAATCTTTTCAAAGAATTCTTCTACCACACCCTTCATGGTAAAGAAGTCGCCATCCCCATAGAATCCCAAAGTAAACTGCATTCTTTCATCTGGAAGTTCTGTCAAAGGTAACGTCTTTGGAAGATATATATTTCCCAGTTCATACAAACGTACATTTTTATTTCTTCTATTGTAGTTTGTAGCAAGGGAGGTGAGCATTCCATTTAAAGAAATGGTGCGCATAATACTGAAATCTTCTCCTAATGGGTTAGAAATCACAATGGCATTTCTCTCCATGGAATCCTCAGGCAATAATAATTTATCAAACACCTTTGGACTTTCAAAAGAATAACTGTATCCCTGGCTGAAACCACAAAATTCAGCAATATCTCTGGCTGTAGACATAATTCTCTTGTCAAATGGAAGCTTACCTGTGGTAGCTTCTCCCTTTGGCAGAGTAGTTGGAATATTGTCATATCCATAGAATCTTGCCACTTCTTCCGCAATATCCGCTTTCCAGACTAAGTCCTGTCTCCAGGATGGTACAATGATTTCTCTGGTAGCTTCATCGTAACCTAATTCAATTTTCTTAAAGTAAGAAAGCATGGTTTCTTCATCCAGGTTTGTTCCAAGCAGTCCATTGATGTATGCTGGGTCAAAGGCTACACGGTTTCCCTCTCTCTTTACCGGGTATACGTCAACCATTCCGCCTACCACTTCACCAGCACCAAGTTCTTCGATTAACTGACAGGCTCTGTTCATGGCAAGCTCAGCAGTATTTGGGTCTAATCCTTTTTCAAATTTAGAGGATGCATCTGTTCTTAACCCTACACGTTTACTTGATAAACGGATGTTTGTTCCATCAAAGCAAGCAGCTTCAAAGAGCATTGTTTTTACATCGTCTGTAATCATGGAGTTTTCTCCCCCCATAATACCAGCAATCCCCACTGGCTTTTCACCATCACAAATCATGAGAACATCTTCGTCCATTACTCTTTCCTGTCCATCTAGGGTAGTGAACTTTTCATCCTTTGCGGCACGTTTTACAACAATTTCTTTCTTGGCAATGGTATCTAAATCGTAAGCGTGCATTGGCTGACCGTATTCTTCCATTACGTAGTTAGTGATATCTACGATGTTATTGATTGGACGAATACCATGGGCAGATAAACGTCTCTGCATCCACTTTGGGGATGGTCCGATTTTGATGTTTTTTACCACTCTTGCGGTATATCTTTTACACAATTCAGTGTCTTCCACCTTAACCTTAATGTAATCATTTACATCTTCTGAATTCCCAGTTTCTTTGATGACAGGTGGTACAAATTCCAAATCAAAGGTAGCGGCAGCTTCTCTGGCGATACCAAGAACACTGAAACAATCCACTCTGTTGGAGGTGATTTCATATTCTACCACAGCATCATCCAGACCCAATGCATGGATTGCACTTTCTCCAACTACAGCATCATCTTCAAAAATATAGATTCCATCTTCTGGCGCTTCCGGATAAAAATCTCTGCTGGAGCCTAACTCTTCAATGGAACAGAGCATACCATTACTCTCTACACCGCGAAGTTTTCCTTTCTTGATTTTAACACCACCTGGTGTTTTCTTACCATCATGTCCACCTGCTACACGTCCCCCGTCTAACACTACTGGAATTTTCTGGCCTTCTGCTACATTCTGTGCTCCGGTAACAATCTGAACAAGTTCTCCTGTTCCCACATCAATCTGACAAATCTGTAATTTATCTGCATCCGGATGCTTTTCAATTTTCTTAATCTGTCCAATCACAATATTTTCCAAATCTGCATCTAATCTGACAAAGCCTTCCCCCTTAGAGCCTGATAAAGTCATGGCATCCATGTATTCCTGTGCATCTTTATCTAACCCTGGTACGTATGCTTTTATCCAAGACAATGAAGTATTCATTCTATTTTCCTCTTTTCTTTCACTCTATTTGGGTATTTATTACGTTTTGTACCTATTCTACTTTATTTATATGATGTTGGGGTCATAAGCCCCCAGCTATGATATTAGAACTGTTTTAAGAATCTAATGTCATTTTCGTAAAGTAGTCTCATATCATCGATTTCATACTTTAATAATGCAATACGCTCTAAGCCTACTCCAAAAGCAAATCCTGAATATTCTTCTGGATCGATTCCACACATTTCCAATACGTGAGGATGAACCATACCACATCCTAAGATTTCAATCCATCCTTCTCCCTTACAGAAACGGCATCCCTTGCCGCCACACTTAAAGCAGCTCACATCCACTTCCGCACTTGGTTCCGTAAATGGGAAATGATGTGGACGGAACTTAATCTTGGTAGCTTCTCCAAACAATTCTTTTACGAATACTTCTAAAGTACCCTTTAAATCTGCAAAGGTAACGTTCTTGTCGATGACAAGTCCTTCAATCTGATGGAAGGAAGGAGAATGGGTTGCATCCACTTCGTCAGCACGGAATACTCTACCAGGTGCAATCATACGGATAGGAAGTTTTCCCTGCTCCATGACACGTGCCTGTACTGGTGAAGTCTGGGTACGAAGTACAATTTCTTTGTTGATGTAAAAAGTATCCTGCTCATCCTTTGCCGGATGGTTTGCTGGAATATTTAACTTTTCAAAGTTATAAAGGTCATATTCCACTTCTGGTCCTTCCATAACTTCATATCCCATACCAATGAAGATTCTCTCTACCTCTTCCTGGGCAATGGTATTTGGATGGCGATGACCTACATTATTCTTCTTTGCAGGCAAGGTTACATCGATGACTTCGCTCTTTAGCTGGGCCTCTCTTGCAGCAGCCTCTAATTTCTTCTTGGTTTCCTCTAAGATTTTTTCAATGGCTTCTCTGGTTTCATTTACCAACTGTCCCACCATTGGTCTGTCTTCCGGTGCTACATCTTTCATACTTTTTAGTACACTGGTAAGCTCTCCCTTTTTTCCAAGGAAGTTTACTCTTACCTCGTTTAGCTTTTCAAGCGCATCTGAATTTTCAATCTGCTTTAAAGCGTTTTCACGAATTGCTCTTAATTTTTCTTTCATTTCGATTCTTTCTCCTTCTTTTTATCTTAAGGCAAACCACAGATTCAAGACTCGCTTGCGAGTCCTGGCGTTGCATTCGAGTCAGCTTGCTGACAAAAAACACTATCGAATCAAAAAAGCTCCGCCCCTAAAAGGGACGAAGCTAAGTTTCCGCGGTACCACCCTGATTTCTGATTTCCGGATTCTCAATTTCAGATTCCTAATCTCTCAGACTCTCATCTGCGTAACGTGCAGTCACGTTGACTCCTACTCTTGGTTCAAAGTCACAGCTCCAGTGTGAAATTCAAATATCACTTCTAAGCATCTCTGCCATGAGAAAGTTTTCAGCCAATGACTTTCCCTCTCTGAAATAAAAGTAATACCCTACTGTGCACCTTCACAGCCTTTATTTCATTCAATTCAAAAGCTATTCTAACACAATATTTCTGAATGTCAAGAGAGATACTGCAAAATCCCTTATTTTCTGTAACAGTTCAGCCATAGGCTAAACTGTTACTATTTCTCCTCAAATCGTGAGAACTTTATTTCGCCTTGTTCTTTGAGATATCTTAAAAATCCATCGCATCCCTCCAATACATCCTCATAAGTTTCATCAAAATTGCCAGTGTACCAGGGGTCCGCGATATCTCTTCCTGAACCTGCAAAAGTAAGTAACTTATATACCTTACCCTCTGGATCTCCCTTAAGCATTCGGTTAAGGTTTCTCATGTTGGCAGTATCCATGCCTATAATATAATCAAATTTATCATAATCACTGAATGAAATCTGTTTAGCTCTATGAGGTACTAAAGGGATTCCGACTTCTCTTAGTTTATTTACGGTACCTCTGTGTGGAGGGTTTCCTATCTCTTCTGTACTGGTTGCAAAGCTGTCTATCTTAAATTGATTCCCTAAGCCTAGAGAGTTTACCTTGTAGGTAAATACGCTCTCTGAGAGTGTTGATCTACATATATTCCCATGACAGCAAAACGCTACTCTAATCATCCTGTTATCTCCTTTCATTTTCTAACTTTCTTATATTCCATATTCCTACTGCCACGCTTATTCTATTAGTTTGTACTGTTTGTAAGGTGAAATACTGGTGTTGCCGTGGCAGATAAAGAGCACTTTAATCATTATAATTTTCCTCCTAAATTGCCGCGAATTGCCGCGTTTTGCGCATATTTCGGGCATAGTTTTTGATAAAAGAAATGTTCGTCTGTCAAGTGGACATCAGACAAATATACATTTTATGGCAAATTGAAGCAAAATAAGGCAAAGTGTTACACTCAAACGGATACGAACCGTATACGAATATGGGGTAAGAGTATACGGTTGAAAATTGGGGTTATCGTTAAAAAGTGAACACAACTTTATAACGATGAACCCAGAGGGTTCACTTTTAACGATTATAGTTTCAACCTTATACACCTAACCTATGTCGTATATCATTCAGCCACTCACCCCTATACTTAAAGAACTTAGGGCCGGCAATTGAATACTTTTTTCCCGACAATTTCTTTGCTAACGCGGTAAGAGAATACCTTTCACCTTCAAATTCTACAGTTCGGTCATCTACTACAGTAGCTTTGATATCCGGATCAGCATAATATTCTATTTGTTCTCCCACAGAAATCTTACAAGCATAAAAAGAGAAATTAGATGCACGTTCTGTATTTTCATTATCAAGTTCCTGTGCTAATTGCTCATCTTGCTTTTCAGATTCCGTCATCTGATACTTCGTAAGTCTATCTGCATACCCATGAATTTCGGCAATTGCCTCCAAAATACCATAAGCATCTTCCGGTGTCATAGCATAAAATTCTCGTACACGTTTCTGACCATTAAAATTCTCTATTGATCTTAAATCTGGATTAATACGGTCAATAATAGAATGAATTTTTTTATCTGACAAACGAGAATCCACTCCATATGTTGCATACACTCTAAATGCAAACGGGATGCATTCGCTTCTATTAAGTTGTGATAATCGCTGTTTTAAATCATCAGCGTATCCAATCTTTACATATTCAGGGAAAGATGGATTAGTTAATATGTATATCAATCCCATCTTTCTCTCCCCCTTTTTCATCAAAGTATAAATACCGTTTCAACTCCGAAGAAACGATTTCCTCTTTACTTCTATTAGTTGTCTTTTCGCGCATAATGTAACTATTCAATTTATGATCTATCATAACATCTTCAATTGCATCATTCGAATATGGCGAAACAGATAATAAATCTATTATTTTGGTAAATACTATATCTACATATGTATGTAAATTAATAACTAATTCACCACTATTGTGCACTATTCTTCCGTCATGAATAATATAATTTCGAGCTCTGTATATTCTATGAATTTGCCATTCTACTCTCTGTTCATGTTCTCTAATTAAAGACATATATCCTTTGGTATTTTTTAACTGAGCATTCAAAAAATAAATCCTATACCTTAAAAGTGGATATAATTCAGTTTTTGTATATAGTAGTTTTCTATTTTGTTCAAATTCCGCTAATACCAAAAACGCAAATGTTGATTCTAAATCATTAAATTCCTTATACCGCACATTTTGCTCAAAAAAATCCATATCCCATCGTTTAATATCCAACATACAAGTCTTAACAATTTTTTCGATATATGTACTACTCAAAAATGGTATTATAGCAGCTTTTACTTTATTAATTTTATCTCCATCTTCACTCGCACTTAACTTCTCTAATACAGACCACAATGACAATATTGAATCACTAGCGGAATTAGCCCATATTGCAGAATTATGTATTTCTGTTATACGACTAATATCTTTCAGATTTACTATATTAGAAAATATAACATCCAACATTTTTTCTGTGTTTATTTTGGATTCTTCTTGAGACAAACTAGATACTCTATGTTTTAATAAATCTTTATCACTAATTGTTGTAATCTTTCCATTGCCATTTACCACCTGTCCATATATCTTAATTCCATTCTTTATATGATTATAATAGCCAAAAGAATTAACTATCACTTTTGATATCTCTCTAACACTTTCATATGCCGAATACACATCTAACCCTGGAACTTTTTTAAAACATAATATTGTTTTTTGCCCTTTTGATTTAATTCCTGTTGGCAATGAATTCTTATCAACGCTTACTATTTCTATATCCTCTGCTCTTAGTCTAGCGAATAGCGGAATTAATCTAGACAAATCCATTGAAAAACCAATATACACTTCATATGTCTTTGCTTCAAAAGAAAAGCACTTTAAAAATTCTTCAAAGCTATTTGTCCCAGATACTTTTGAATGAAAAAATTTATCATGAACGCAATTGTATATGTAGTTCTCATTATACCCCATATCAATTAGAACTCTTATAAATATTCCTGAATACCTATCCACTAAGCGTTTATCAGTATTTCTATTAATTCCATTCCTGAGTAGGTCAACAACACCGTTATAATAGTTCCTGTTATTGAGTTTTCTAGCCATGTATATAACATTTTCATATACAGTTTTTCGATTCCACTGTCCAGAATTTTTAACAAATCTATCTTTATACTCTGCAGATAAAATATTAATTGCGATCGAATCCTCTTTTAACCTGAACACAATTTCTTCCAAAATATGTTCTAAATTCTTTTCATTTATCAACTCGTTCTCAACATCTTCATACACACTTATGTACTCATTGCATAAACCTAATATAGATAAAACCGGGTATCTATAGCTATCCGTACTATGATGAAATAAAAGTTCATCCATTCTTTGTGCAAAGAACAGCATTGTATTTAGTACTTCATCATATTCCCAATTCGATACATTATTTTGTCTCATGTAAACCTTCCTTCACTATCTTCAGTGGTATTAGTATAAATCACATATTTACGCTACTTCCTTATATCTCATATAAACATACTCATATATTCTCTGACGATATTCCGAAATCCTTATCTCGTCATAACATTCAGGGAGTTCCATCCACAGTGTATCCCTAATGAGATTATCTATTTCAGCCTTTGTCTCTTGCTTGTCAGTCCAATGGTCAAGTTCCGATATCTTAGATTTAATCTTTGACAGTAAATCTACAGCCACCTTCTTAATTGCCCTGATATCTTCTTTCGATAAATCGTCATTAAAAAGCATATCGTACATAGATAATTCTTCGTCACTTGAAAATCCCTCATGAACATATCTCTGTTCTTCCTGATTCATCGAATTTGCTAAGTCCATAAGCTCCATGAAAGTTTTTTCAATGGTTGCTCTGTCCTGTTCTTTGTTATATTCCTCGATTATCTTCTGATAACGCTCGTAATAATCTACACGCTTTGGATTCTCTTTCATCATTCCAGCAAGTCTAACTTGAATGAGTTCATCTAAGTCCTTAATGAGAAGATTCTTCTTTTGAGCTTTAGCAAATTCTTTACGTAGCAAATCAAAGTCTATCTTGCTTATATCAAAACGCTTAGCAAAATCTTTATCCTTTGGTGTCTGCTCGATAAGAATATATTCTCCTAAGATACCGTTAATCTGAACCATCAAATCTACAGTATCCACATGTTTCTTCTTTTTCTTAAGTTCATCAAAGATAGCAATAACTGCATCTTTTCTTTCTCTGTCAGCTTGTGATATATCGTTTCTATCAAGATACTTCATCATGGTATTAATCTCATTACCATAAGTCATAAATTGCTTAATAGATTCTCTGCTATCTGATACCGCATTCGCTGCTGTCTGTAATAATGATAGCTTTGCAAAATCTTTCGCATAAATAAGGTCTTCCAAATCAAAGTCCTTACTATCCAGGAATTCTCTTGCAGCCTCGATTGTTTCAAGAATGTGTGCAATCAATTCTTCTTTATCAACTGTAGGGTCTGTATTTCTACCACCTACATTAGCTGTATAGTCAGCAAGTGCTTTACGAAGAGCTTTTACAATACCAATGTAATCAATGATAAGACCATTACTCTTACCTTCTGATACACGGTTAGCTCTTGCTATAGTCTGCATAAGAGTATGAGCTTTCAATGGTTTATCCAAGTACAGACATGATAAGCACTTAACATCAAATCCAGTAAGCCACATCGCACATACAAATACTACTCGGAGTGGATTATTCTTATCCTTAAACTCTTTATCAAGTTCTTTCTTCTCCATTTTTGCACGATGAGGTTTAATATCGAGATTCCATTTGTTAAAGGTCTGGATTTCATTCTGTTCCTGAGATATAACAACAGCCATCTCAGTTTCCTGCATCCACTTTATCTTTCTATCAAGTTCAAGTAGTTCCTGTTGTGACGCAGTCTTTCTTGTCTCTATAAGTCTATCGATTTCTTTCTTCCAGTAATCCTGTACCATGTTATACATACGAACACAGGTTACTTTATTAAGGCATACGAACATAGCCTTACCACTGGTCCAAAGGTCAGAATAGTGTTCTACGAAATCCTTTGCGACAGACTTAAGACGTGGTTCAGCAGTAAGCAAATGAATCTCTTTTTCAAATTCATGTTCCAACTTTTCCTGCTGATCTGCGTCAAGGTCAGCAGCTTCAATCGCATCAAGAATTTTGTCCGTGATGTCTGGATTATGAATATCTAAAATCTTCTCGCCACGATTTTCATAGTAAAGAGGAACTGTAGCCTTATCTTCAACAGCTCTCTTAAAATCGTAGATAGAAATATATCCACCAAATGTACGCTCTGTAATGTTATCGTTTGATAATAGCGGTGTACCTGTAAAACCGATACGAGCCGCAGTAGGTAGCAATCCAACCATGTTGTCAGCAAAAACACCATACTGACTTCTATGAGCTTCATCACTCATAATAATAATGTCATGGTCTGTAATTATTGGTTCTTCAGGCTTTTTATTAAACTTCTGTATAAGAGTAAATATAAAGCTTGGATTACCCTTTAATTTATCAATAAGGTCATCACCACTTGACGCAATAAACTTAGAAGCTTTTGTAGTTCCAAGAAGTCCACAATTCTCAAAAGTATCACTTATCTGAGAATTAAGTTCTTCACGGTCAGTGAGTACAACAATAGTAGGTGAGCCAGCAAATTTTCTTCTGATTTTCTGCGATAGGAAAACCATAGAATAACTCTTACCAGAGCCCTGTGTATGCCAGAATACACCAAGCTTACCATCATTTAGTTTACGTGCAGCATAAGCCTTTACTGCTTTATTTACACCTAAATACTGATGGTTTCTTGCAAGTATTTTTACTGTATTTCCGCCTGAATGGTCATACAGGATATAATTCTCTAATAAATCAAGAAAGTTCTCTTTCTTACAGATACCACGGAGCATTGTTTCAAGATCAACACTTCCTTCTTCCTGTTCAGATAGACGTTTCCACTCATGGAAGAATTCATACTTACTACCAAGAGTTCCAACCTTAGCCTCTGTTCCATTCGAAAGCATAAGAAAAGCATTGTAATAGAACAGATGTGGTATGGTATCTAAATAGTCCGTGTAGTTATCTGTATATGCATTCTGAACATCCACGGAATTCTTTTTAAGCTCTACGAAAAGGAGCGGAATGCCATTCACAAAACCTACAATATCGGTCCTTCTTCGGTACAAGTCGCCGTGGATCTTTAGTTCCTTAATTGCAAGGAAATGGTTATTGTTAGCATTCTGGAAATCTATAACAGCAGCTTTCTTTACCTCAGTCTGACCATTAGGCTTCTTTACCGTTACTGGAATACCGTCACGAATATAGTCATACTTCTCTTCATTAATCTGCATGAGAGATGCTGTAGAAATATGATGTTCAAACTTCTTTTTAGCTTCATCTATCTGAGCATCGTTAATCCACGGATTAAGTGTTTTCAATGCTTGTTGAAAATAACGAAGCAAAAGAATATCTTTATATGACTTTCTTCCAAAAGTACCTGATTCACCTAAAACTTCTTGGTTGTATCCAAGTTCTACCTGCCAACCAAGTTCCTGCTCAAGAAGGTGTCCTGCACTCTCTTGTACTAATATATTTTCAGAATAATCATAACTCATATGAGGTTACACCTCCTATCATTTAATTTTGCTCCACTTTTCAACTAAATAGTTTACAAAAGCAGAACATGTAAT
The DNA here is from genome assembly GCA_902767135.1 of uncultured Lachnospiraceae bacterium. Taxonomy (GTDB): domain Bacteria; phylum Bacillota; class Clostridia; order Lachnospirales; family Lachnospiraceae; genus RUG11237. Next base: position 12,050 of record CACXGE010000037.1, read on the forward strand.
CAACATAAACTTTGCATCCTCAGATGGTGCTTCTACAAAATCAATACTTCCATGTCTAATACCACCTTCGTCGGATGTATATCCATACAATGAAGTAAAAGCATTCTCCATTGCTGGATGAATATGCATTCCTGCATATTTCAATTTTTTAATAGTTTTTCCAAGTGTAGCTTGTGCGCCTTCAATACCAGTTATTTCACTACAGATGGATTCGACAGCTGATATTGATTCTTTAATCGAGTTCTCATAATCAGGTTTTTCTCTATTTGCAAATAATTCAAGTGCCTTAGCAATATGTATATTGCATGCTTCAAAAGGCGTATTCATTGCATCTGATATAGAACCCATTTCACTTTTATTTGTAATCGGTACAACCAAACCATCTAAAATTCTGTAAGCTGATAC
>CACXGE010000038.1 GCA_902767135.1 uncultured Lachnospiraceae bacterium
ACCACTTGTGGAGAGAAAATTTATATAAAATATATAAGAAAACCCAGTAAAATCAATGGGTTGGGGCGTTTGTTAAACGCCTAATTAAAAAATATACAAGGAGAACATATCTATGGTTGATAGCATTTTATTTGATTTGGACGGAACCCTTTGGGATTCCACCGATATTGTTGCAACTGCCTGGAACAAAGCAATTGCAGAGGACAAACGGTTACAGCTGACTTTTACTGGTGATGATTTAAAGAAACTTTTTGGAAAACCTCTCCCAGAAATTGCCAGTATCATCTTCGGCGAACTTCCAAGAAAAGACCAATTAGAACTTATGGACAGGTGTTGCCACGAAGAACATACTGCCCTTCTAAAAACCTGTGGAACACTATTTCCAAAACTAGAAGAAACCTTAAAGGAATTGTCCACAAAATATACATTATGTATTGTTAGCAACTGCGAGGACGGGTATATTGAGACATTTCTTAAAGCCAGTGGACTGACAGCATACTTTACTGATTTTGAATGTCCTGGAAACAGCGGACTTTTAAAAGGGGATAACATCAAGCTGGTAGTAGAACGAAATCACTTCAAGCAACCAGTTTATCTTGGAGATACTCAGGGTGATGCAGATGCTTGTGCCTACGCTAAAGTTCCTTTTATCCATGCTTCTTATGGATTTGGTACCGTAAGTAACAACAAATACAAAATATCCGCATTTAGTGAATTACCTTCTTATATTGAAAAAACCTGGGCGTGATACCCAGGTTTTTTACTATATGTATCTGCTTATGAAGCATCAAAATTATCCTGTTTTTGTTTCTGTTTTTCCTTCGCCTGCTGAATCTTCTTCATACGTTTCTCACGCACATTTTCTGAGACAAGTTTTGATGGGTCAATGGAAAGCTTGGAAAGCAATTCTTCCAATTCCGGATCCACATTATCCGCTTCCTCCATTTCTTCTTCATCAAAGAAGTATTCCGCTTCCTCTTCTTCTGTCATTCCCTGGGTTTCACCTGGGACATTTCCTCCATGGAGTTTTCCAATCACACCTGCTGTCCACTGTTGTTTCTTTTTCTCTTCTTCCATCTGTCTCCTTCGGATTTCCTCAATGGTATGAATGGTATCATCCCCTAGAGCCCTACGATAAAGAATAGAAACAATGGCACTGGAACAGATAGCCAGTATAAAGCCAAATTCCAATTGAACACCGGTACCAGTTTCAAACAATGCTCCTGCAAACACAAGGAGGCTTCCTACCCCCAAAACAAAGTTAATATATCCATGATGCTGTCTTTGCAATAATTCTATTGCCAGGATTCCCGTCCCCAGAAGGATTAATAAGTAATAAGCATCCTGTACAAAAATCATTTTACTAGCACTCATATCTACACGGATGGCAAGGTCATATCCACATCCAAACACATACTGAGCCTTTTGTAAAATCATATTTACCGTACCGCCAAAATTTTCACTTACTCTGTCATATACTTTTCCAAGACAAAGCATCTGGGCATCCTTTGGATTATTGCCTTCTTTATAATTATTCATCAAATAATCATAATCTTCTTTATTTTCCTTGCCCTTGCTTTCTTCATTAAACCCGGTCAACATGGCGTATCCATTCATTCCAGTTACTTTAGATGAAGGAAGATCCAAGGATGTTGCCACCATACCGTTTACACCTATGTTCACAATAAGAGCCACACCAAGGGAAACTGCAACTGCAGGAATCCGTTTCATAAAATTCTCTCCAAGGGTTCTCTCTTTGCCTTCATCGCCTCTCACAAATAGAGATGCCAGCAACACTACCACGAAAAGAATCATTCCTGTCTGCATATAAATCAACAACCCCAGTGCTACACCGGTCAGTGCTGCAAACACATACCATAAGGCTCCTTTGCGTGATAACATAATGAAATAAATCACTGCAAGAAACAACATTCCACAAAAATACTGGGGATTGTAATACACAACTCCATACATATGCGACGGCCAGCATGCTGCTATGAATAATGCTAAAATACCTCCGCTTCTTCCGTACATAGAACGAACGATAAGGTAAATAAATACCATAGCCACAATATTGCAGAAAATATTACACAATTCATATCCGGAAATACTTCCGCCTGCCATCCCTTCAAAAATGCCAACAAAAGCCTCATATACCTTTCTTGCCGGGAAGAGTTGTGGTAATTTTTCATACTCTTCCCCAATAGTAGAAATCTGCACCCTGGCAGCTATTACAAAACGGCTTACCAGTGTAATCACTGCACATACCGAAATGCTGACAATCTCAGCAATCATCATTTTCCTTTTCATACAATATAGCAACACAAATACTTTTTCTTCTGCAAGATAAGTGATAATCTTATTGATTATCAATGCAACCATCAAAAACACCAGTAACAAAATTCCCATATATAGAAATTCTCTTCCACTTACATCGCCATAATTTGTCACTCCATTTACCAATAAGAACATACTTATAAGAGCGAAAACTGCCACTACAAATTTTTTCCCTACACTTAACATTTTTCTTCCCTTTCCTTTTACACTTTAAGTTTTAATTGTACTTCCTGTTCTGCCTCTGTCTTGAATTCTTCCACCTTATCCTGAGATAACACCGGCAACTCATCGATGGATTGCACACCAAAACACCGCAAAAACTCTTCTGTAGTTCCAAACAACAACGGACGCCCCGGGGCATCTTTTCTACCCAATTCACACACCAGATTGTACTCTACCAGCTTGTTCACTGCGTGGTCCGTCTTTACTCCACGGATTTTTTCTATCTCCACTTTTGTGATGGGCTGCTTATAAGCCACAATAGACAATGTTTCCAACAATACATCTGTCAACACATGCTTTTTCGGCTGTGCTGCCAGCTTGATAAGATAATCATACATTTCTTTTTTGGTACACATTTGATAGGAGCCTTCCAATTCAATAATTTGAATCCCTCGATCCTCACTTGCGTATTTATCCATCAAATTATGTATCATTTTCTTTGTGGTTTCCTCATCATGGCCAATGGTTGATGCCAATCTGCTTAGTTCCACTGAATCTCCCATGGTAAAAAGCAAAGCTTCCATCACTGCCTCATATTTTTTAATTTCCATTTACTGTTTCCTCATCTATCACTGTAATATATATTTCTCCAAAAGTTTCCTGCTGGGCAATGGTAATCCTCCCTGCTTTCATCAGCTCCAAAATTACCATAAAAGTGACAACAATCTCCATTTTGGTGCATTGTTTTTCCAATAACCCACGAAACGTAAATGCTTTGTGTTCCTGTATGTATTCCTCCACATCAATAAACTTGTCTTCAATGCTCACATCTTCTTTCTCAATATTGCCATACTGGCTTCGAATGGGGTCTATCCTGTCTTCCTGTCTTTTCATACAGGCTTTAAACACAGAATTCAACTTCCTCAGCGTTACATCACTTAGCAATTCACTGACATCAAATGGAGGAACATAATCCAGGACTTCCTTGGGAATGGTAGGGTTTTTATAAAGAGACCTACCTGCATCCCTTTGCCGGTCTTTTAATTCTTCTGCCATAAATTTATACATTTTGTATTCCAGCAATTGTTCCACCAGTTCTGCTCTCGGGTCAATTTCTTCCCCTTCTTCATCTACTTCCTTTGGCAGTAACATTTTACATTTGATGTCAATCAAAGTTGCCGCCATTACCAAAAACTCACTGACTACATTCAAATCCTGACGTTCCATTTCTCTAATGTATGCCAGATACTGCTCTGTGATGTCAAAAATTGGAATGTCATATATATTTACCTTATTTTTGTCAATGAGATGCAGCAATAAATCTAAAGGCCCTTCAAAAGCCTGTAATTTTACTGTAATTGACATAACTTCCTACTTTCTTTCATCCATATATTCTTACTCAAAGTTTAGCCTATGGACAAATCTATTCTTCCGAACCCAATCTTAACACAACCAATTCCGCCGGATTAAACAGTCGGATGGGAATGGTATGCACCCCCAATCCCCTGCTAATAATGATTTCTTTTCCGAATTCTCTTTTCCTTCCACCGTCATATTTAGGAAAAATTCTTAAACTTGGCGAAATGACACCCCCAAGAAAAGGGAGTCTCATAATTCCCCCATGAACATGACCGGATAAAGTGACATCTGCCCCCCATCCGGCATAAGCCTTAAAATACTCAGGATTGTGTGCTAACAGCATGGTATAAGCTTTTGGTTTCCTGCCCAATAAAGCTTCCACCCCTTCCTTACTAAGAATCTCGTGAAAAAATTTGTTATAAAACTCTTTGTCTATCTCGATTCCAAAAATATGAATCTTTGTATCTTCCACATCTATGGTAGCGCTTTCATTTATCAACCAATGTATGGGAAGATGTTGTAATGCCTTCTCATAGCGCTTATCCATATCCTGATAAACCTCCGGATACAGACGCAATCTGTGCTCATGATTCCCTGGGGCATAGAATACCTTATGCTCCTTACACAATTGTTCTAATAATTTTACTGCCACCGAAAAATCTGCCCCTGGTTTTGCCACAAGCAAATCTCCTCCAATCAAAACACATTCTGGCTTTAATTGGCGAATATGTTCTAGTAGTATATCATTGTCATTCCCATACACATGATTGTGTAAATCTGAGAGAAAAACAATATTGTGAGTTTCCTTCCACTTTGTACTGGGAACTGTTACATCATACATCTTCGTAACAAAAAAATGATTTTCTCTAACAATTTCACACAGTACAACTATCCCACAAATGATAATACCTACCAAAATTATGATAATAAATCTCATTTTTTCGCTCCTTAAATAAGGTTCTCAATGAATATTATACTAATTTATATCCCTTTCCTCAAGTCTTTCTTTTAATTTTTTTAATAAAATCTTCACATTATTTTCTTTCTTTTCGCATATTTATTAAAAAAGTGTTGGATGATTCGGTATATGAAATATTTTTTTTCAAAACTTATTACGAACATAACCTTTATGCTATGTTTACTTTGCCTGTTTTTTCAACCCAGCCTTTTGGCTTATGCCCAAGAAGAACCCAATTTATCCTCACAAAGTGCCATTTTGCTGGAACCTTCCACCAAAACTATCCTTTATGAAAAAAATTCTCACGACAAACTCCCTCCTGCCAGCATCACGAAAATTATGACTTTACTCATCACCTTTGATCAACTGAAAGAAAGAAAAGTCCATCTTGAAGACTCTGTCACCGTATCAGAGCATGCCGCCTCCATGGGAGGCTCCCAGGTTTACTTAGAACCCGGGGAAACCCAGACCTTAGATACCATGATTAAATGTGTTGTGGTATCCTCTGCCAATGATGCCTGTGTAGCCATCAGTGAACATATTGCAGGATCGGAAGATGCCTTCGTTGCTATGATGAATGAGCGTGCGAAAGGTCTTGGAATGCAGGATACTACCTTTCTAAACTGTAATGGTCTGGACGTGGAAGGACACCAAACCTCTGCTCATGATATCGCATTAATGTCTGCAGAACTTATGACCAAATATCCTGAAATCGAGAAATATACTACCATATGGATGGATACCGTCACTCACACCACAGCCCGTGGCGAATCACAGTTTGGCCTATCCAGCACAAACAAATTGTTAAAAATGAGTCCGGACATTACCGGATTAAAGACTGGTTTTACCTCTAAAGCTAAGTTTTGTGTCTCTGCAAGTGCCCGTCGAAACGATATAAACTTAATTTCTGTGATTTTGGCAGCCCCGGATACCAAAACCCGATTTGGCGAAGCGCTTTCCTTGCTAAACTACGGTTTTTCCAAATGCCAGATGTACACCGCCCCTCAGCCAAAAGCATTGTCATTACCTGTAAGATTTGCAACCAAGGAACAGGTTTCTTTGGTGCCTAATGAAACTTTTCGATATTTAGATACCGCTGGAAGCGACCTTAGCTCAATTACGGAAAAATATCAACTACCTGAGTATGCTACCGCCCCAATACATGCCAAGGACAAAGCCGGTACCATTGAATACTTTCTCAACGGCACAAAAATTGGCAGTTGTAATCTTGTCTATAAAGAAGATATTGACAAAATCACCTATTTCTGGTGCTTTCGCCATCTCTTATCCCAACTTTTACTATAACAGAAAAACGGCAGTCTTACTGCCGTTTTCACTATACCAGAACTCATTCTTCGTTGGTATTTACCATCTTGATTCCTGGCATTTCTTTCATATTTTTGGTTTCCATCAAGGCTCTCACAAAGGCAATCACATAGTAAACAGTTAACAACAGTGACAAAACATGTCCTGTCTCCACCGAAATTTTCTCAGTGAACGCCATAACTGCATTATGTAAAAAACCAAACATAATAATTGTATACAGGCCCCATGCCAATGTGCTTTCAAGACAAAGTATCCCCTGGTAATTCAATGGTTTTTCACTATAATCCCACCAGACGCATCCTGTATATCTCATCATAATCTTCGCAACAATAAATTCCACCGCTGTAGCCAAAAGAGCTCCTATAATATAGAGCAGCACGTAATGGCCTTCTAATGGCTTTAGCACAAAATAGACAAACAAAGCCCCCACACCATAAATAGGACAGATGGGACCTTTTATGATTCCTCGATTGGTAATCTTCTTAAAGCAAACGGACATATATATGGATTCCACAAACCAGCCTAAAATACTATATACCCAAAACCATGCACATATATGATAAATATCCGTTCCAAATAATTGATACGTCCAAATCATAACATCAACTCCCTATAAATCCAAACATTTTTCATGAACTATTTATTGCATTATACTTTATAATTATTTTATACACAAGAAAGATTTCCTTAAGATTCTCTAAAAATGTAACCTATAACCAATAAACGTTTCGGTTGTAACATAAAAATTCCCTGGTAAACATCGCCAGGGAACTTTATAGCACTAATTAATTATATTTACGCTTTCTAGCCGCTTCAGACTTTTTCTTACGTTTTACGCTTGGCTTTTCGTAATGTTCTCTTTTACGAATTTCCTGCTGGATTCCTGCCTTCGCGCAGTTTCTCTTGAATCTACGTAAAGCGCTATCTAAAGTCTCATTATCTTTTACGATTACATTTGACATAGTATCACACCTAACCTCCCTCCAGTTGCGTATTGTGCTAAATACAACTGTTTGGGTATTTTTTTCGCACTGAAATTAATTATAACAGAAACTTTCTATTCGTCAAGCCTATTTCTTGAAAAAAATTATATTTTTTAATTTTTAGTCATTTTATCCATAATTATCCAAAGATTATATTTATTTTTTTAGCTGTTCTTCTAGAACTTCTTCTGCTTTCTTTAATGCATTTTCTATTCCCTCTGGATTCTTACCTCCAGCCTGCGCCATATTCGGACGGCCGCCACCGCCACCGCCTACTTCCGCTGCAATTCCCTTGATTAAGTTTCCAGCGTGAGCCCCAGCTTTCATGGCAGAATCTGTTGCCATTGCCATCAGATTCACCTTGCCATCTTTTGTAGACGCCAATACAACTACTCCGTCACCTAATTTGGTCTTTAACTCATCTCCAAGGTCACGAAGCTGGTTCATATCTACACCTTCCACCTTCGTAGCAAGGAACTTAATTCCCTTGATTTCTGTTACCTGATTCATAACATCTCCCAAAGCATCCTTTGCTGCCTTGCTCTTTAAAGATTCATTCTCGCTCTGTAATTCCTTGATTTCACTCATCAAATGTGTAAGTTTATCTGTAAGTTCCAATGGAGTGGTCTTTACAATGGCTGCTGCACTTGCGATTTTCTCCTCTAACTCCTTATAATATGCTAATACACCTGTACCTGTAAGTGCCTCAATTCTACGAACACCTGCTGCAACACCAGATTCAGAGACAATTTTAAACAAACTGATATTACTTGTATTTGCCACATGGGTACCACCACATAATTCCTTTGAGAAATCTCCCATAGTAACCACTCGAACGGAATCTGAATACTTTTCACCAAACAAAGCCATAGCTCCACTTTTCTTGGCAGCCTCTAAATCCATGACCTCTGTTCCCACTGGAATCGCCGCCATAATCTGCTCATTTACAAGCTTCTCCGCCTGAGCAATCTCTTCTGCAGTCATTGCCTGGTTATGGGCAAAGTCAAAACGGAGTCTGTCTGGCGTAACCAAGGAACCTTTCTGCTCTACATGGTTTCCCAATACTGTCTTTAATGCTTTCTGTAAAAGATGAGTAGCACTGTGGTTCTTACAGGTATTATTTCTTCCCTCTGTATTTACCTTTAATGTCACCTCATCCCCGGTCTTAAACATTCCCTTGGTAACCTTACCTACATGTCCAATCTTTCCACCAGCAAGCTTGATGGTATCGTAAACTTCAAATTCTGCATCATTTGCCTTGGAAACAATTACACCGGTGTCTCCCTGCTGTCCACCCATAGTTGCATAGAATGGAGTATGCTCCACGAAAATAGTAGCCTCCTCTCCATCCACAACTGCTTCTGCAATTGCCTCTGTGTTTGTTAAAACCAATACCTTGGACGTGTCTTCCAGTTTGTCGTATCCTGTGAAATCGCTTGTAATTGCCGAGTCAATATCATCATATACAGTGGCATCAGCTCCCATGTAATTTGATACCTTACGCGCATTTCTTGCCTGCACACGCTGTTCTTCCATGTGCTTGTGGAATCCCTCTTCATCAACGGTGAAACCCTTTTCTTCTAAGATTTCCATAGTTAAATCCAGCGGGAACCCGTAAGTGTCATATAATTTAAATGCATCTGCTCCATCTAAGACCTTTTTGCCAGACTTCTGAAGATTTTCTTCCATCTCTGCCAGGATTCCAAGTCCTTGATCAATGGTCTTATTGAAACGGTCTTCTTCCTTTGTCAATACATTAAAGATAAAATTCTTCTTCTCATCTAATTCTGGATATCCATCCTTAGAACCTTCAATGACAGTTTCTGAAAGCTTTGCTAAGAATTTTCCTTCAATTCCAAGCAATCTTCCGTGTCTTGCTGCACGACGAATCAAACGACGAAGTACATATCCTCTTCCTTCATTGCTTGGCATAATACCATCCGAAATCATGAAAGTTGAAGAACGAATATGGTCTGTAATCAGTCGGATGGAAACATCCTGTTTTTCGTCTTCCTGGTATTTCACCCCCGCGAACTCACACACTTTGTTGCGAAGTGCCTGTAATGTATCCACATCAAAAATAGAATCCACATCCTGTACTACCACTGCAAGACGTTCCAGTCCCATACCAGTATCAATATTTTTCTGTACTAACTCTGTATAATTTCCTTTTCCATCATTTTCAAACTGTGTAAACACGTTATTCCAGATTTCCATAAAGCGGTCACACTCACAGCCAACTTTACAGTCAGGGCTTCCACATCCATACTTAATTCCTCTGTCATAGTAAATTTCAGAACATGGACCACATGGACCTGCCCCGTGCTCCCAGAAATTATCTTCTTTTCCAAGACGTGTAATTTTTTCTGCTGGGACCCCAATCATCTTATTCCACAATTCAAAAGCCTCATCATCGTCCTGATATACAGAAGGATAAAGTCTTTCCGGGTCCAAACCAACCACTTCAGTCAAAAACTCCCATGACCATGTAATGGCCTCTTTTTTAAAGTAATCCCCAAAGGAGAAATTTCCAAGCATTTCAAAAAATGTTCCGTGCCTTGCTGTCTTACCAACATTCTCAATATCACCGGTACGAATACATTTCTGACAGGTGGTCACTCTTCTTTTGGGTGGTATTTCCTGCCCGGTAAAATATGGCTTTAAAGGTGCCATACCTGAGTTGATTAATAATAAACTATTGTCATTATGTGGAACCAGCGAAAAACTCTTCATCGCCAAATGTTCCTTGCTTTCAAAAAATTCAAGGTACATCTTTCGCAGTTCATTTACACCATACTTCTTCACGGTTGTTTCCTCCATCTATCTATACGTTTCATATCATTTACTTTAATTTTTTCTATATCTTGTTACTTATCTTCTTTGATTTCCTGATTTATCTTCTTTGCATCTTTGTTATCCCGCATTTTTTTTCCAATCATGACACATACAAATGCAAGCAACATAGAACCTACAAAAAGAATCACATAAGTAATTAATGTTGACCAGAATGCCATATCAATCCCTACCCTTCTTTTACCTGGCAAAATCCTTTTTTACCTTTTTTAATCAATAATGCTCCATCTTCATTAAAATCATTTTTTGTAAACACCTGCTTGAAATCAGCAACTTTTACACCATTTACCATAACTCCACCTTGAGTTACCAGACGTCTTGCCTCAGAACGTGTTGCAGACAACTTTGTGTCCACCAACAAGGTAAGAATATCCTTTCCTTCTTCTAACTCTGCTGCATTGTAAGTGTGAGTTGGAACATCCTGACTCATACCACCGTTGGCAAACAACGCCCTTGCCGCCTCCTGTGCTTTGGTTGCTTCCTCTTCTCCATGTACAATCTTTGTAATTTCAAAAGCAAGTACTTCCTTTGCCTTGTTAATCTCTGCGTCTTTTAATGCAGAAAGACGGTTTACTTCCTCCATAGGAAGGAAGGTGAGAAGTTTCAGACATTTTTCCACATCGGCATCTTCCACATTTCTCCAATACTGATAAAAATCGTAAGGCGATGTCTTTTCAGGGTCCAGCCATAATGCTCCACCCACTGTTTTTCCCATCTTCTGCCCCTGGCTGTTTGTAAGCAGAGTACAGGTCATGGCATATGCCTCGCCCTGAGCTTTTCTACGAACCAATTCTACCCCTGCAATCATATTAGACCACTGGTCATCTCCACCCAGCTCCATCTTGCAGCCGTATTTTTGATTTAATACGTAAAAATCAAATCCCTGCATCAACATATAGTTAAATTCCAGGAAGGAAAGTCCCTTTTCCATTCTCTGTTTGAAACATTCTGCTGTCAACATACGATTGACCGTAAAATGCACGCCTACCTCACGTAAAAATTCCACATAATTCTGCTCTAATAGCCAGTCTGCATTGTTTACCAGCAATGCCTTCCCATCACTAAAATCAATAAAGCGTTCCATTTGTTTCTTGATAGAATCCACATTGTGCTGAATCTGCTCCTTGGTAAGCATTTTTCTCATATCTGTTTTTCCGGTAGGATCTCCTACCATGGCGGTACCACCTCCAATCAAAGCAATTGGTCTGTGTCCTGCCTGCTGCATATATCGCATAAACATCATGGCAATAAAATGTCCTACGTGAAGACTGTCTGCCGTTGGATCAAATCCAATATAAAATGTAATTTTTTCCTTTTCTAATAATTCTCTGATTTCTTTTTCGTGAGTCATCTGCTTAATGTACCCACGTTCCACAAGGGTGTCATATACATTCTGTGACATCTTTTTTCCTCCTGTTTCTTATTTGCGGTTACATAACCGTCACCGTTATTCTTCATCATAACATACGACCTATTTGATTTCAAGGACTGTTTTTAAATCCCCAAAGCCTGTTTTGCCAGTAAATCCACCCTTTCATTTCCATCCACACCGGAATGCCCTTTTACATGATGAAAGGTCACCTGAAGCTTATCCTTAATTTCATCATAAAATCTTTTGTAGTTTATGGTTCCCGTTTTGTTACACTTCCACGCCCCGGTACACCATTTCTCCACGCCCTCATAATCATAATGAAGAAGCAGACTGGAAATTCCATGCTCCATACAAAATTTCATGGCAGCCATAGCCCCCTCAATCTCTCCTGCCACATTTCGCATAGTTGCCATTTCCTGGTCTGAAAACGCTTCGCTAAGTTCATATTCTTTGCCCTGATAGATAATCAACGCCCCGTAGGAATAACGCTTTGTACTGTGGTCGTAACTACCATCCGTGTAGCACTCTGCCTCACAGGATAGGTCCATTTTCATCACACCACCTTCTACATACATTAACGCCTCATCCTTTGTGGGAAAACTTTTATATTCTGCCCCCGAGAATCCATCTACCTGTTGCCTGCACTGATCCCAGGTTTCGAAAACCCCAGTATTTCTGCCTTTTCTTACTGCATAATATTTTTTTGCCATTGATTTCTCCTCTTCTATTGCCATCTTCCGGTTGCTTCAAAATACTGTGCTAACCGGAAAGACTGATTTACAATTTTTTCTTCGTACCCCATGATTCTTAATAGACCGATAGCGTTTCTACTTTCGGAACGTCCCGAATTTAATTCATAAGAAAAAGTCATATCATTTTCTTTGATTTCTTCCCGAAAATGATAATTATCATATTCCTTTTCCAGTAGATACGTAAGTTCTATATCATGGGTTGCTCCAAAGCACAGACACTTTTCTGTGTTTAACGTCCTTAAAATCTGTGTGGAGGCAGCTATCCGCTCTGTGGTATTGGTGCCTCTGAGCACCTCATCCACAAAACACAGTAATGGAGTCGCTACTTTCTTTTCTGCATCAAGAATGCGTTTCAACGCCTTAATTTCTGCCATATAATAACTTTCTCCATCCTGAAGATTATCCCGCAGAGCCATAGAACTTAAAATAGTAAAACAGGGAGCTTTGTATCTTTTTGCCGCCACAGTATCAATAGTCTGCGCCAGAATACTATTCACTGCCACCGTTTTTAAAAAAGTGGATTTGCCCGATGCATTTGAGCCGGTCACTAATACCCCCTTATCAGTTCCCACCTGAATACTATTTCCCACAGCCTGGGAAAGCAGCGGATGATAACCATCTCTAAGGCAGTAGGTCGCCTTAGTCTCCTGTGTAAGTTCCGGTTTACAATAGAATGGCAATGCCTGCCGAAAAGATGCTATGGCTATCGCCACGTCCAATTCTGATAAGATCTTCATCATTTCCTGACACTCTTTTGTTTTTTTCTTTATCTGCTCTACCATCTGCAAAAACTTAATAAAATCAATATGAGTAAACATTCTGATGTAATCAAATCCAGTATCCATTGGACTTCCACTGCTTTTCATTGACATTACAATGCCTGCATGCTGTTCCAATTTGTGAAATTCTCCCGCCAGCTGTGATAATCTCTCTCCTGTATCCTTTGGCAGAAGTCCTTCCTTTCCTAGCAATCCTGCTGCCTTTAGGGTCCTCAATAAAAATGCAAAATTTACCAAATAGGACTGGTATTCTGCTTTTTTTCGATAATAGGTGTAAGCATTGAGGACAAAAACCACACAAAAGGCAATAATCCCGTACACTGGTGTCACAAAAATACTGCCAACTGCAGTCAAAGCCAACAAAGCCGCCACGATATCCTTTAGCGGCGACTTTGTTTCATATTTTTGTAATGTTTCCACATACTCAGTAATAGAAGATGTGGTTGTTCTCCCTATGAAAGTTAAAATTTCCTGTACTTTTTTTCTGTTTTCCCTGTGGTCTGAAAAAAACTCCGCGGTCTCATCCAGCGCTTCCAAGTTCTCGCTACTATTCTGTGGCGTTCGAAGAATTTCATAGAGTCGTTCCGAACCTAAGGAGCAACTGGTGGTATCCAAAATCCGAAACACCTGATCTAACTCCAAGTCCTGAAAGGTAATGTCATCAATATAATTTTTGTAGCTCCCCTCTGACATATTTTTATAAAATTTTCTCTTTATGCTTTCATATTCCTGCTGGGAATAATCTCGATTCCCAAAGTGTCCCCACTGGTTTTCTAATTCCTGTAACAAACATTTTTTTCTGTTCTTTTCTGCTCTAAAAATATTGAAGATTACCACCACAACCCCAAAAGCAATTATAGTCCAATAAAAATATAACTCCATACTTACCTATCCCTCTATAACCCAGCTTTCATTTTCTTTATCTACCGTGATAATTTTATTTCTGTAGCTTTTCGTAATTTCACTGCGCTTAAACTTTTCTATAATTTCGTATTTTCTCCACATATGCATTGGGAAAATCAATTCCGCTTTTGTAGTCCTTGCAAAATAGTCCACTCCTTTATAAAAAGAAGTATTCAATCTGGAGTCTAATGGTACAAATGCCACATCAATTTTATGGTTTTTAATTCTGTCGATTTCATTGGTATACTTAAACGCCAGACCTGCATTGTAGCTTTCCGTCTCACCTTCCCAGTGCCACCAGTTTAAATCCCCTGCATGATAAATACATTTCCCATCCACAGTAACCAAAAAAGCTACCCCTAGGTCATTTGATTTTAATGTCTCCACCTTGATGTCATCTATCTGCTTTTCTTCCCGTTTGTACATGTACACTATTCTTTCCTTTATGGACTTATCATATCCATTCTGTTCTAAATACTTTTCCGAGATGCGAATATCATTGGACAAGACATAGGTAATATTGGGATACATTTTTGCAAATTTAAACACATTCATACTAAAATGATCCTGATGTTTATGACTGTGGAAAAAATATATCCTTTTATTTTTATCAAATTCCGGCATTCTTCCCATAAAATAATCGAATACCAGAATGTCATTTTCAAATTCTACCACATAACAACTGTGATACACATAAGTAACCTTCATGTTCCTCCCTCATTTCTTATACGTTTAGCTGATTAGTATTTACTGTCCTTTGCTTTTGCTATATCTGCATCCATTTGATTTTTCAGCGCAGCAAGATCCTTAAACTTCATTTCTGGACGTTCATAATGGTAAAGCTCTACCGTCAGTCTCTTTCCATATAAATCTCCACTGAAATCAAATAGATAAGTTTCAACGCCTCGTCTCAATTCTTCCGCAACGGTCGGTTTGCATCCAATATTTGTAATACCTTTGTAGGATATCCCTCCAACCTTTGTTCTGGTAAAATACACCCCATAAGGTGGCAATAATTTTTCATCTGTTGGCATAATGTTAATGGTTGGAATTCCGATGGTTCTCCCTAATGCTTTTCCGTGTTGAATCTCACCGGAAATCAAAAACGGATGGCCTAGAAGTTCCTGCACCTCTTCCATTCTTCCCATTTCCACCTCACTGCGCACATAAGTGGAACTAATGTCTCTGCCTTCATACTGCTCTTTCTCCACAATGTGAACCTTAAAACATCCATGGTGCTCATATCGCTTTAAAGTATCTGTGTTTCCTCTTCTTCCACACCCAAACCTAAAGTCTACACCTACCACAATGTGTTCTGCCTTAAGCTGCTTAATTAAAATCTCTTCCACAAAATCTTCCGGCTCCATGGTAGCAATTTCTTCCACAAAAGGACACTCGATAAGGTAATCAAAGCCTAAATCCGACAGGAAATCAAAGCGCTCCTGATTCGTCATCAACATCCGGGATTTTTCCCCTTTTAAGTAGACCGAGGGATGGGTTCCAAAAGTAAAAACTACCGTAGCAAATTCCTTCCCCGCCAATGCTCTCACCTTTTTTAACAGTTTGGTATGTCCTCTGTGTACACCATCAAATTTTCCTAATGTAACTACACTCTGTTTTTCTATTTCAAAGGTGGTAGTACCCTTTATATATTCCATATCTTTCTTCCTTTATCCTAACATAACGGTTCAGCCAGTGGCTAAACAATATCTACTCTGACACAGGCAGAAATAATTTCCAAGGTTTAAAAAATTCCTTTTCCTGGTTCCATTGGTAGACCCCAATAAAATGTCCTGCCCTGTCATACACCAGCAAATTTTCATCTATCTTTACCTCTGATTCGAACTGATGCAAAAGCAATGGATTCCCATTGTACAAAAATTTTTCATATTCTGGTTTCACAACTGTTTTTTGCCATCCCGAAAACATTTCATCAATAGATAGAAGGTACTGCTCCAAACATCCCTGTTCCCGAAACTGTTCAATCTGTGCCAGTGTAAGACTGTCCTTAATATAAAAAGAACTCACCCTGGTTCGCACCAGACTTTCCATAGCAGCACCACAGCCTAACTTATCGCCAATATCCTGGCACAAGGAACGAATGTAAGTGCCCTTGGAGCACTCCACCTGAAACCACACAAGAGGAAGCTCTATTTTGGTAATCTCTATGGAATAAATTGTAACCTTTCTTGGCTTTCTCTCTATGGTGATTCCCTCCCTGGCATACTCATAGAGTTTTTTTCCATTGACTTTCAATGCCGAATACATAGGTGGAATCTGCCCATATTCTCCCAGAAACGAATGAATTGCCTCCTTCACTTCATTCACAGATACATTCACCTGGGTCTGGCTCAGAATATTCCCTGTCATATCCTGAGTGTCAGTAATAATTCCTAACCGCATACAGGCTTCGTAGGTTTTATCCTTATCCGTCATAGTCTCACATAGCTTTGTTGCCTTTCCAAGACACACAGGCAATACTCCCTCTGCATCCGGGTCTAAGGTCCCTGTGTGGCCAATTTTTTTCTGTCTGCAAATACCTCTCAGTTTTGCCACCACATCATGGGAGGTAAAACCTTTTTCTTTGTACACATTTATAATACCATGATACATATTAATTGTTACCTTTTTCTTCCTGTCTTTTTGCCAGAATCTGTTTTTCAATGTGCTCTGTCAGGTTATTCACCACATCATGCATACTTCCCTGCATAGTACAACCTGCTGCCCGCACATGACCACCACCGCCAAAAAACGTTGCAATCTGGCTCACATCTACATATTGGTTTGATCTCATGCTGACTTTGTAGACCTGAGGAGATAATTCGTATATAAAGATTGCCACCTCAACCCCTGTCGTTGTTCTCAGTTGTCCTACAATGCCATCCATGTCCTTTGGAGTCACACCATAAAATTCCATTTCTTTTGCACTTACAGAACTAAAAATCACATTGCCATCCAAGACCATCATACTTTCCAACAATGCCCTTCCTGTTATCTGCTGCTGTCGATAGGTTTTTGTATAGATAGTTCTATCGATAATACTTGTAAAATCAAAACCTTTATTCATTAACATTCCCACTGTGGCCAACGTCTTTGCTGTGGTATTGGAATACTGAAACACTCCGGTATCATGGGCAATGCCTGTATACAAACATTTTGCTGCCTCCACTGAAATTTTTTCTTCCTCAAAAAATTCACATAAATACTCACAGGTAGAACTAAGTTCTCCCTGGATAAAGTTTTCGTCCGCAAATCCCTGATTACTAATGTGATGATCGATGCAGATGGTATGCAATGCAGTATCAAAATACTTCACACCCTTTCCCAAACGCTCCTTATCACCACTATCCAATGCAAAAAATACATCATATTGTTTGTCAGTATCGTAATCGTAGCATATTGCGTCTGCCGGAATCAAAAAGTCAAAAACATCTGCTGGCTTTTCAATGAACACATCCACCTCTGCCCCGGCAAAATTATCCTTGATATACCGATATAATGCCATGCAGGAACCTACACAGTCCCCATCTGGTCTTACATGTCCGCCAATGGCAACTGTCTTTCCATCAGCTAACCAGTTTTCGAGAAACTTCATGTTTCACACCTCTATTCAATCTCATCATCTTTTTTTGTGATTTTATCTATCATACTTGTCATATTTACCCCATACTCAATGGAAGAATCCATAATGAAGGTTAGCTCTGGTGTGTTTCTCAGATTTATAGAGCGGGCAAGTTTGCTGCGGATGACTCCCGCAGCAGACTTTAATCCCTTTAATGTATCAGCTTTTTCCTGTTCACTGCCCAGGACACTTACATAAATTTTTGCACTCTTTAAATCCGGCGCAACTTCCACAGCTACCACACTTGTCATTGGATGGATACGTGGATCTTTTACTTCATTTCGAAGAATATTACTGATTTCCTTTTGTACTTCTCCATTGATTCTGGTGTTTTTAATGCTGTTCTTTCTCATTATCTAGGCACCTCTACCATCTTATATGCTTCCACCTGATCTGATTCTGCAAGGTCATTGAATTTTTCAAATACAAGACCGCATTCATAGCCGGCTTTTACTTCTTTTACATCATCTTTAAATCTCTTAAGAGAAGCTAATGCTCCCTCAAAAATCTTCTCTCCTTCACGGAAAATACGAACCATACAATCTCTTTCAAAGGAACCATCTAATACATAAGAACCTGCAATGGTTCCTACTCCGGAAGCCTTAAATAACTGACGAATCTCTGCGTGTCCAATTACCTTTTCTTCATAAACCGGCTCTAGCATACCCTTCATCGCTGCTTCTACGTCTTCGATTGCATTGTAGATTACTCTATATAATCTTAAGTCAACACCTTCTCTATCGGCTGTAGATTTTGCCATTGGGTCCGGTCTCACGTTAAATCCAATGATAATAGCATTAGATGCCGCTGCAAGGCTCACATCGGATTCATTAATGGCACCAACGCCACCATGAATTACCTTAACCATAACTTCTTCGTTTGACAATTTCACCAGGCTCTGCTTTACAGCTTCTACAGAACCCTGTACGTCAGCCTTTACAATTAAGTTTAATTCTTTCACATTTCCTGCCTGAATTTGTGAGAACAAATCATCTAAGGACATCTTGCTCTTAGTTTCTTCCAACATTTTATTTCTTCCTTCAGAAATGAACGTCTGGGCAAAATTCCTTGCTTCTTTTTCATTCTTTGGCGAAACTACAATTTCACCTGCGTTTGGTACATCGCTAAAGCCAAGTACGGAAACAGGTGTAGAAGGACCTGCCTCTTTTACCTTTCTTCCCTTGTCATCAATCATAGCACGTACTCTACCATAACATGACCCTGCTGCAATAGGATCCCCTACCCGTAGGGTACCCTTCTGCACTAACACTGTGGCTACTGGACCTTTTCCCTTATCAAGCTCTGCTTCGATAACCATTCCTCTCGCATCACGCTTTGGATTTGCCTTTAATTCCAACACTTCTGCTGTAAGGAGAATCATTTCCAATAATTCCTCGATTCCCTGCTGTGTCTTTGCTGAAACCGGAACAAAAACAGTACTTCCTCCCCAGTCTTCTGCGATCAGTTCATATTCTGCCAATTCCTGTTTTACTCTTTCAATATTTGCACTTGGCTTATCAATTTTGTTGATTGCGACAATAATTTCCGTTCCCGCTGCCTTGGCATGGTTGATAGCTTCTACTGTCTGTGGCATTACACCGTCGTCTGCTGCAACTACCAAGATAGCAATGTCTGTAGCATTTGCTCCACGCATACGCATAGCTGTAAACGCTTCATGTCCAGGTGTATCTAAGAATGTAATATTCTGTCCATTGCAGCTAACGGTATAGGCACCGATATGCTGTGTAATACCGCCAGCTTCCCTTCCGATAACGTTGGTATTTCGAATCGCATCCAATAAAGAAGTTTTACCGTGGTCAACATGACCCATGACACAGACTACCGGTGGTCTGGCAACTAATTTACTTTCATCCTCATCAGCTTCCTTTAATAGCTCTGCAATCACGTCTACTTTTTCTTCTGCTTCACAGATAACATCATATTCCAGAGCAATTTCTTCCGCTTTATCAAAATCAATCTCCTGGTTTACAGTAACCATAGTTCCCTGCATAAACAATTTTTTTACAATTGCAGCCGGTTGAATTTTCATTTTATCTGCCAATTCTTTAATAGTCAAAGTTTCTGGAATTGTGATGGTCTTAATGGTCTCCTCTTTTGGAGCCTGCTGCTGTGGTTTTTCCGTATTATTGTTGTTATTGTTTCGATTATTATTATTATTTTTATTGTTGTTATTTTTGTTCTTATTGTTGTTATTGTTGTTATTTTTGTTTTTATTATTTTTATTGTTGAAACCATTCTGGCTGTTGGACTGATTATGGTTGTTCTGATTATTATCCCGATTACCATTATTGTTTTTATTTGCCTTAGCCTTATCATTCTTTTGGCTGTTTTGTGAATTTTTCTGTCTCTCCTTTGAAGCATCCTCCTCTTTTTTCTCTACTGACTTCCCCTGAGGATTTTCCTGCTTTTTTTCCACTGGCTTTGGTGCTGATTCTTTTTCTTTCTTGGGATTCAGAATAGATTTTACCATCTGAATTTCTTCTTCATTCACGGAAGACTGTGCCTTTTTACCAGTAACTCCATTTTGTTCTAATATTGAAATAATTTCTTTACTATCTTTTTCTAATTCTTTTGCCAATTCATGTACTCTCATATTTGACGATTACCTCCTTATTCAGTTGTTAATAGTGCAAACTGCTTTTCCATTGCCTTCGCAAAGCCTTCATCTAATACTGCCAAAGATGCACGAATCTCTTTTCCCATAGCATGGCCAAGACTTTCTTTTTCACTAAAAATAATGATAGGCACATGGTAAAACTCACACATATTACGAAATTTCTTTTTTGTATTATCCGATGCATCTCCTGCAACAATCACAAGATATGCCTTATTCTGCTTTACTGCATTCTCTGTCATAAACTCACCGCTGGCAGTCTTACCTGCCTTGGTAGCAATTCCAATCAATGAAGTCAACTTATTATTTTGTGCCAAGTAAATCAAACTCCTTTTGTAAACTTTCATAGACTTCCTTACTGATTGCCATTTTAAAGGAACGCTCCAAGCCTTTGGATTTTATCGCTTTTTCCAGACATTCCCGATGATAGCAAAGGTACGCTCCTCTTCCATTTTTCTTTCCTGTGGTATCAACAAGGAACTCATTCTCCTGGGTCTTTATTACCCTTAACATATCGCGCTTATCCTTCATCTCCCCACATCCAACACATTTTCGAAGTGGAATTCTTTTTCCTGTACTCAAACCATCACTTCCTTTTTATTTTTATTCTTCCTCAAACTGGCTTTCAGACATTGTTTCTTCTTCCAGTCCGCCTAATTCTCTTGCCTGGCTTTCGCTCTTGATATCAATCTTAAAGCCTGTAAGTCTCGCGGCTAATCTTGCATTCTGTCCTTCCTTACCAATCGCTAATGACAACTGATAATCTGGAACTACTACCCTTGCAGTCTTTTCTTCTTCGTTTACTTCCACAGAGACAACTTTCGCCGGGCTTAAGGCATTCTCAATTAAAATTGCTGGATTTTCGTTCCAGTTAATAATGTCAATTTTTTCTCCCCGCAATTCATTTACGATAGCATTCACTCTGGCACCATTCATACCAACACAGGCGCCCACTGGGTCAACATCCGGATTGTTTGACCACACTGCAATCTTTGTTCTGGAACCTGCCTCTCTGGCAATACTCTTGATTTCCACGGTACCGTCCTTGACTTCTGTTACTTCTGCTTCAAATAATCTTTTTACCAATTCCGGATGTGTTCTTGAAACCAGAATACGTGGCCCTTTCGGTGTGTCCTTGACTTCCAGGATATAAACCTTAATTCTCTCTGTTGGCATAAACACTTCACTCTTGACCTGCTCCACGTCATTTAATATAGCATCTGCCTTACCTAGGTTAATGCTGATTTTTCTTCCATTCTGACGCTGCACAATACCTGTCACCACATCTTTTTCTTTTCCGTAGTACTGGTTATAGATCACTTTTCTTTCTTCTTCACGAATTTTCTGCAAAATAACGTTCTTTGCACTCTGGGTTGCAATACGTCCAAATTCCTTTGATTTCACTTCCACATTTACGATATCTCCTAAATCATATTTAGAATCTATCATTTTTGCATCCACTAAGCTGATTTCGCTGGTAGCATCTTCCACTTCCTCTACAACTGTCTTTTCAGCATAAACTCTGAATTCCCCGTTGTCCTTGTTAATCTCTACCTTAATGTTATCAGACTTTCCAAAATGGTTCTTACAAGCAATGATAAGAGAATTTTCAATTGCCTCCAGCATCGTCTCTTTGCTAATATCCTTTTCTCTTTCCAGTGTATCTAATGCTTCTAATAATTCTGTGTTCATTTTTTTCTTATCCTCCTAATGAATCTACTTTAAAAATCTAATGCCATTCTGATTAATGCAATATTGTTTCTTTCAATTACAATTTCTTTTTCTTCATCTAACTGCAGTGTTACGGTTTCCTTATCATATGTATTCAATAATCCTACAAATTCCTTACACTTGTCAATCGCCCGATAGGTTCTGACTTCCACCTCATCTCCCAAAGCTCTTTGAAAATCTTTCTCTTTCTTTAAAGGTCTCCCCAATCCTGGAGAACTAACCTCCAAAATATACGAATCCTCAATAAAATCTTCTGCGTCCAGCAAATCATTTAATGCTCTTGACACCAGTTCGCAGTCATTGATATTGATTCCGCCTTCTTTGTCAATATAAGCACGAAGATAATAGGTGCCAGCTTCCTTTACATACTCCACATCTACCAATTCAAAATTATTCTGTTGAACAATTGGAGTAATCAGCTGTTCTGTTCTCGCCTCATACTGTTCTCTTTTTGACATTTCTATCCCTTCTTTCCTCTTCCCGGATATCTGTTACAACATAACAATTCAGTACTGTCCTGGCATTTACTGCCAAGGCCGTAAGGAACTGTAAATTTTACAAGAATCGAGCAATTTTGCATTTGTCGCCATTGCCCAATTACCGTATCTGTTCCGTGGTTCTAAACAGATACGAAACAA
Source organism: uncultured Lachnospiraceae bacterium (assembly GCA_902767135.1). GTDB lineage: Bacteria > Bacillota > Clostridia > Lachnospirales > Lachnospiraceae > RUG11237. The sequence goes on from CACXGE010000038.1 coordinate 22,411, forward strand.
CAATTCGGGTTACCGTTTCTTGTTGTCACTACGTAACATAAAAGAGTGGGTGCATCACCCACTCCTTATCCTTCATTCACTATAATCATCCTATAAAGGATAACACCATTTTTAAACTATTTCAAGTGTTTTTTCTAAAACTCCATAAAAAAATCATATTTCTTATAAAGATTTTTACCAAACTCATCCAATGTATATTCCACATACACATTTTCCTGGTTCTCTCTGTCATTTACAAGCACCTTGCAAGGAAATGCCTGTTTTTCATAGGCCTGATACTGTCTGATAATCTCATCAGCAATCTGTTCCGGCTTTGCCATTGTGCTTTCAATCACCAAATTGTAATTGCCCGCATTGTAATAATTAATCTGGTATAAATCTTTGAATCTGTTTTTTTCCAGATTTGCTCTGTTTACCAATCCCTCTTTTGCCTGTTCTACACTTTCATAGCTTTCTGCGTTTCTTTCACTGTCAGCATACACTCTTTTTGCAGCCTCATCCGTCTCCACCAAAAGAAATACTTTGAAACTTTCCGGCACAAAGTTCCATGCCAGTCTCGAGTCAAAAACCACATGGTCCAATGTTTTCCCAAGTTCCGTTGTCTTATTGTCTAATAAGTCATCTATACTTCTATCTTTTTTTGCCATTTCATTTAATTCTATCACAGTAACATTTTTTTCCGCTGCGATATCTCTGAAAATTTTTCCCGTAGATACAATTTCATATCCTCTTTCCTTTAAAATATTACAAATAGTAGTTTTTCCTGAACCCAAATTACCTGTCAATGTTAAATTCATTTCTTTCTCCTTTTCGCCAACTCATAAAGTTCTATCCTACCCATGAGTATATCAAATCACAGTATTTTTTTCAAACCTTTGGGACTATAATTTATATCATTTTGTCAAAAAAAATATGTTTTTTGAATTTTTTAAAAAATTTTGATTTTTTTGCTTGACACCAACAATATTTTACTGTAATATATGTAATTGTGATGTGGCTCGTTGGTCAAGCGGTCAAGACGCTGCCCTCTCACGGCGGAAACAGGGGTTCGATTCCCCTACGAGCTGTTGACTATTTTAATAGAATAGCCCAACCCGAAAGAAACCGGTAAACTTTGTTTACCGGTTTCTTTTTGTCTTTCTGTTATTTTTTTGCAGTGGTTACATTCATCTTTTTTATCGTGAGCTTCTTCACATCTGATGATTTCCCCTCTACTGTTTCACCACCAATATTATCGTAAGTTGCCACCACCTTATAAGAATACTTCTTTCCCACAGTCACATATTTTTGTGTAAAGCTGTTCTTTGATGCTTTACAAGTAGCAAGTTTATAATACGTTCCGCCTTGTTTTTTACAGTACACAACATAACCAGATGCATTAGATACCTTGCTCCATGTAATTTCCACCCTACTATTTGAAACCTGTTTTACCTTCAAGTTCTTTGGTTTGTTCAGCGTAATACGCACCTTTTCACTCTTGCTCATACTGCTTGCAAACTTCAGGGTTTTATTTACCGGCTGGATGTAATATATGTAGGTAATTCCAGTCGCAAGCCCCTTATCTGTGTAACTATTCTTCTTGGTGGTTCCCACTAAAGCTTTAGTTCTTCCGTTGGAGCGGTAAATATTGTAGCTTTCTGCCGCCACTACCTTACTCCAGCTAAGGTTTGCCTTGCTTCCACTCAATTCCACTTTGATATCCTTAACATTTGACAATTTTACATCAACATTCACAGTGTCTCCAATCAGAATGTTTCCATTTTGATAAGCCGAAACTCGATAAGACTGCTGTACTATCTTATCTGATACTGTGTTTTCTACCGTAAAACTGTTTTCATTGTATTTCTTGATGTTCTTGATTGGAGCAAATTTCTTTGTAACCGGATTAAATTGCTCAATATAATATCCATCCGCACCATATACTTTCTGCCAGCTGATGGTATCTTTCTGCGTTAGTACATTTTTATTTAACTTATATGTGGTGTTGGAAATTTTCACCTCTGTTGGTGCCACAAAGCCGGTCTCCAAAACCACCTCTCCCTGTGTAAACTTTGTAACTGAATCCAACTTTCCACACGCTTTCACCATGTAATGATACGTACTTCCTGATGTTACTTTTACATTCAGTGTGGTTTTATCCGTCTTTTTCAGCAGCTTATAACTGTCACCTGTGACTCCTGTTTTATAGTACACCTCATATTTCTTTGCATATGCCACTTTATTCCAGCTTATCTGCGCATTATTTTTATCAAGTATTTTTGCTGTTACCTTGATGTCTCCCATTTCATTTATGATATTCACCGTTTTCGACATATCGCCATAAGTCATGGTCTTTTGTTTTGTATCATAATAATACGCTCTGACTTTATATGTGTACTCCGCCGACGGTTCCAGCTTCTTATCCGTATAAGTGTTTCCAGAAACAGTTGCAATCTTTTTGTACGCCTCTTTTCCCTTTCTTCTATAAATCTGATATCCGGAAACAATATCCTTATTGCAACTCATCTTCAACGTAATCTGATTTTCCCTTGCTACACTAGCGCTAACCTGTGCTCTTGGTATGGTAACTTCCACGCAGTCCGCTTCCGACATAGCTGAGGATAATTCTGACTGTACATAATCATCTTCCTTGATAACTTTCCGTAATGCATAGTAACAAAATCCGGTTCCACATTTTGTATCTGTGTATGTGTAGATACCTGCTTCCTTTGTCTTTACCGTTCCGATATACGAATATGCTCTCTTACTGTCTGATTTTGCATAATAAATTTCATAAGTAGCATTGGCTTCCCCATGGATTGTTATCATTGCCGCAGGCTTGTATAATCCCGTAAAGTTCCCCTTACTGTCTGTAGCTGGCACAGAAGTTTCTTTTACTGTTGGCATTATCGGTGCATCCAGTTCCCCTAGTGAGTAAACTGTGCTCGCCAAATCCCCCTCTGATTCATTTTTGTTCACCGGGGTAACATCAATCCGATAAGTGGCACCAGACTGTACCGGCACCTTTACCTGACACACACCGTTTTTGTATTCACCATCTATTTGCAAATCATTGATAGATACCACCCCATATGCAATATTACTTCCACTCCAGGTAATCTTCATTATACCCGTTTTTACATCATAGACAGCCTCCACTTCCTCAATCTTTGCATCCAGATCTGCCACATCTAATTCCACTGTTTTTTCCGTGGAACTTTCATTGATTGCATTGTAAGGTACTACCTTATATACGTGTTTACTCAAAGGAGCAAGTTCTCTTTCCACTACATACTTCTCTCCTTTGACCTGGCTTACCAGCAACTGGTCATCCTCGTAAATATCTACCATGGAAATATAACTTCCCTCCCAGCTAATTTCCAGTTTTTTGTTTTCCAGTGTGTAATCCGCATCCACACCTTCCAGTATTGCTGTGTGATAGCCTACCTCCACTGACACTTTTAGAGGCACGCCCTTTTTTTCAATATTCTTGTATGGGATTACTTCAATCTGGTATGTAATCCCTTCCACCCCTGCTTCAAAAGCATAACTATTTCTGTCACACTCATCTTCCTGCAACACTTCGTTGACATAAATCTGCGCTTTCACCCCCAAATCACCTTCTGTAGCTGTTTCCCAGTTCAGTGTCACCAAATTGGTTTTATCATCATAAGTGGCTTTCAGATTTTTTATCAGTTCCTGTGGTGCTTCCGGGGTTTCTTCCTCCTTAGAATCTCCCGTTTCTTCCTCCCTAGAATCTCCCGTTTCTTCCTCATCTTCTGGTTCATCCCCCTCCTGTGGAACCTGAGACGGGGTCGCATCTAATAGATTTGATTCCGTAATCTCCATCTCGCTTGCCTGTGCATTGACAAAGAGAATTTCATTTCCCATGGTTGCTGTAATACTGCTCACTAGAAGCAGTGCCATAATTTTTTTTCGTTTCATACCTTTTTCCTCCTTCTATTTCTTTCCCCATAGGAGTTATATCGGATTTTTCACAAATTTATTTAGATATTTTCACATTTTTTCGTCATTTTATCAAATCTTTTATCACTTCTCCTGCAAGAATCAGTCCCACCACCGACGGTACAAAAGAGATACTTCCCGGAACCGGCCGCTGCATCCTTCCTTTTGTCTCTTCGCTCTGTCCTGGGGTTAAAGGCTGTTCTTTCGAGTACACTACCTTAAGATGATAAATTCCCCTTTTTTTTAATTCTCTACGCATCACTTTTGCCAAAGGACATACACTGGTTTTAGAAATATCCTCCACCAAAAATGCTGATGGATCCATTTTATTTCCTGCTCCCATAGCAGAAATAATTGGTGTTTTTGTCCTGTTTGCCTGTTCTACAAGCATCAGTTTTCCTGCCACAGTATCAATGGCATCGACCACGTAGTCATATTGGGTGAAATCAAACGCTTCTGCTGTCTCTGGCAGATAAAAAGTCTCATGTACGTTTACTTTGATATCCGGGTTAATATCCAAAACTCTTGCCTTTGCCACCTGTACCTTAGACTGTCCAATGGTACTGTGAAGGGCAATAATCTGCCGGTTAATATTTGTCAATGAAACCGTATCGTTATCAATAAGATCTAAGGTACCCACTCCTGCTCTGGCTAATGCCTCTACCACAAATCCTCCGACACCACCCACACCAAACACTGCCACTCTCATCTTTTGCAATTTCTCTATGCTTTCTTCTCCAATCAATAAAGCTGTTCTTGAAAATTGATTTAACATCTTCCTTATCTCCCTAAAATAATATCATTGTCAATAAACTCATAAGGTGTCTGCTGGTAAACGTAATAGTTCAGCCAATTAGAATAGAAAATATTACAGTGGGATCTCCATTGAAGTAACGGTCTGTTTTCCACGTTGTTTTTGGGATAATAATTCTTAGGGATTTGGATTTGCATTCCTTTGCCCAAATCCCTTTTATACTCATTGTCCAATGTTAATCTGTCATACTCCGGATGCCCCATAACAAAAATCTTCTTTCCATTTTCTGCCACAGCGAGAAACACACCGGCTTCCTCTGACTCTGCTAAAACTGTTAAATCTTTACAGTTGTAAATATCCTCAGAGGCTACCGTTGTGTGCCTGGAATGTGGTGCCATGAACACATCATCAAATCCCCTTACCAAAGGAATCTTTCGATTCAGCACTTTATGCTCGTAAACACCAAACAATTTCTCCGAAAGCTTTCTTTTCTCCAATCCATAATGATAATACACACCAGCCTGAGCTCCCCAGCAAATATGGACAGTAGAAGTTACATTGGTATTGGTCCACTGAAAAATCTCTTCCATTTCTTTCCAATAATTTACTTCTTCAAATTCTAAGTTTTCCACTGGCGCACCAGTGATGATAAATCCGTCAAATTTTCTGTGTTTCACCTCTCGAAACAACTGATAAAACTGGTTCAAATGACTGGTAGGTGTATTTTTGGACACGTGAGATTCCACATACACAAATGTTACATTTATCTGTAGCGGCGTGTTGGATAAGGCTCTGAGCAGTTGAAGTTCCGTATCCTGTTTAATGGGCATCAAATTCAGGATTCCGATTTCCAGTGGTCTGATATCCTGAGTAGATGCTCTGTTCTCGTCCATCACAAATATATTTTCATTTTCTAAAATTCCCTTTGCAGGTAAATCTCCCTGTACCTTAATAGGCATATTCTATCACTCCTTTACCATATCATATCTGTTCAGAACTCCCGAACAGATACGTAAATGGGGCAATGCTTACGCATGCATAATTGCCCCATTTTATTGAAATTTACATTTTTTCACGGTCTCAGCAGTAAATGCTGAGACCTGTACTAACTAGTTACACCATACCCAATAATTCCTGTTCCGAAATAATAGGAATCTTTAATTCCATAGCTTTTTTATTCTTTGAAGACGTGGATGTTGTATCGTTATTAATCAGATATGATGTCTTACCAGTTACACTTCCGGTAACCTTTCCTCCATGTTCTTCAATAAAAGACTTTACTTCACTTCTATTTGCAAACTGCTCCACGCTGCCTGTAATTACAAATACCATATTTTCCAAAGTATGTTTTTTCTCCTCTTGTTTGGGAATGCTCAAAATTTCATTTAATTCCATAAACTGTTCCCGGTTTTCTTTTCTTTGGAAATAATCATAAAATGATTTTGCAATCACCTCTCCAATTCCATTCATTCCACTTAACGTCTCCACATCTGCATCCATTAACACCTGAGGATTTTGTCCCAAATCCCCGCAAATTATTTTTGCCGTGGACAATCCTACATTGGGAATCCCAAGGGAATAGAGCAATCTTGGCATTGTGGTAGTCTTTGCCTTTTCAATGCTCTCCATCATGTTTTCATAAGATTTTTCTCCAAACCCATCCATCTGAACCAACTGCTCATAGTATCGATCCAAACGAAAGATATCTCCATAGGATTTGACAAATCCCCTATCGACAAATTTTTCCAGTGTGGCTTCCGATAGTCCTTCAATATTCATTGCATCCCTGCTTACAAACAGGCTAAAGGATTTGATACGCTTTGCCTGACACTGTTCATTGGTACAATACAAAGATTCACCTTCCTTGACTTTTCGAACTTCCGTAACACCACCACACACCGGACAGCAGCTTGGAATCTCTAAGTTATCACTTTTTGTCAGGTTCTCTGAAATCTGGGGAATAATCATATTTGCCTTATACACCATAATACTGTCTCCAATTCCAAGTTTCAGACTACGCAGCACACTGATATTATGCACACTTGCTCTACTGACTGTAGTTCCTTCCAATTCCACCGGTTCGAACACTGCCACCGGATTTATCAGCCCTGTTCTTGATGCACTCCACTCCACATCCAACAATCGTGTCATTGCCGTTTCGTCTGCCCATTTAAAGGCAATGGCATTTCTTGGAAATTTCGCCGTTCTCCCTAAAGATTCACCATAAGCAATATCATCAAAAATCACAACCAGTCCGTCTGATGGAAATTCATTCTTTGTAATGGCTTCTGAAAAATATTTCACACGGTCTTCCACATTCCGGGCATTTATTCGATAGTGTTCCACTACATCGAATCCCTGTTGCTCCAACCATAAAAATTGCTGTTGTACTGAATTATGAAAATCCACCCCTTCTGCCCTCACTAAGGCAAAAGCATAAAAATTAACTTTTCTTTGTGCCGTAATCTGATTGTTTAGTTGTCTCACTGAACCGCTGCACAGATTTCTTGGATTTTTATATTTTTCATTTGGATCACTGATTTTTTTGTTAATCTCTTCAAAATCTGCATATTTAATTACCGCCTCACCACGAAGCACCAACTGACCTTTATAATCTATCTGCAAAGGAATGTTCTGAAACGTCTTTGCATTGTTTGTAATGACCTCACCGATCACACCGTTTCCTCTGGTCACCGCCTTGATTAACTGGCCATTCTCATAGGTTAATACCACGGTCAGACCGTCTAACTTCCAAGACATGATTGCCTCTTCATTTCCCAAGAAATCCCTAAGTGCTTCCACCTGCTTTGTCTTATCCAAGGAAAGCATGGGGGACTCATGATTCTCCTTTGGCAGTTCCGATAATGCTTCATATCCTACCTTTGTAGTAGGACTTTGCGATAGCACAATATGTTCTTCCTGTTCTAGTCGTACCAATTCATCATACAACTCATCATACTGATAATTTGTCATAATCTCTCTATCTTCTGAATAATAGGCTTTTCCTGCCTCATTTAATATTTGTATGAGTTCCTTCATACGCTTCATATTTTTTTCTTTACTCATATCTTTTCTTCTCCCTCATAGCCATTGGTCTGTTGTCTGAATTTGATAATAATCTCATTAACTCTTCTCTCTCTTTTGGAGTTACATCTCTGTACTCTCCCACTTTCAAATCACCTAACTTGATATTCATCACCCGGATTCTGCGCAGGGCAACTACACGATAATTTAACTGTCGGCACATCCTTCGAATTTGCCTGTTAAGCCCCTGGGTCAAAATGATTTTAAACGTGAAATCATCTACCTTTTTCACCTTACAGGGCTTTGTGAGAACTCCCAGTTCTTCAATAAAAACACCTTTTGACATCCGTTCTAAAAATTCCTTAGTCAACCTTTTATTTACCTTCACCACATATTCTTTCTCATGGCCATTGGCACTTCGCATCATTTTATTCACAATATCACCATAATTTGTCAGAAGTATCAATCCTTCCGAATCCTTATCCAGTCTTCCTGCATAATAAATTCTTTTGGGATAATTCAGGTAATCAATGATATTATCTTTTTCTCTTTTTTCGGCAGTGCAAACAATCCCTTTGGGTTTATGAAAAGCAATCAACACCTTTTCTTCTGATTCTTCCCGCGAAATAGCTTTCCCATTCACACAGACAATCTGTCCGTTTTGAACGCGCATTCCTGTATCTGCCATCTTTCCATCAATGGTCACATCACCATGTTCAATCAAGCGGTCTGCTTCTCTTCTGGAACACACCCCCGCCTCTGCAATATATTTATTTAACCGAATTCCTTTTTCTTCCATAGTCAAAATATCCTTTCCTCTCATGTCTTACCTTTTCCCTGCACCTACTGTCTTAAATGTACAGAAAAGACATGCGTTTCCACATGTCTTTTCCGATGCATATTTGGCTTCTCTCGTATAGACTAATATCTTACTCTAAAAATTCCGATTTAATATAACCTGTTTTTCCATTATAGTCAATCTTTGTCCATCCATCTGCGTATTCTTCAATCATTGGATAAGAATCACCCACAAATGCTGTTCCCAACTTATTAGACTCCTGACTCATGCTCTCACGTACATTGGCAGTCTCTTTCAAACGAACAGTTCCTTTTGCTGTGCTTGCAGTTTCTGTTGTCTCTTCCTTCTTTTCTTCCTCTTTTTCCTCAGTTGTTCCCTCTGAATTGACTGTTCCGGAAACAAAATTATCATTTTTTGAAGATTCCTGAACAAAGTCGCCCTTTACGTAACCTTCCTGCCCCTTGTAATTAATGCAAATCCAGCCATCTTTTTCACCAGTTTTCTCTGCCGTTTCTCCGCCAGCCAGTTTACCAATTGGGTCCGCTGTTTCTGAAGCACCATTACGAACATTTACATTTTCTTTGGCTTCAACATAGGTCTTTCCTTGGGAAGAATCAGAATTGGTTCCCTGCTCTTCCTCTTTCTTTTCCGGAACTTCCGTTGGTTCAGGAGCCTGTGTGCTCTCTGCTTCCTCTTTTGTTCCTTCTTCGTTCTTAGCAACCTCTGTTGACTTGTTTGCCAAGCCGTCAACAAATTCCTTTAACTGAGCATCATCTGTCAACGCCTGTTCGTATCTCTTTTGTGATGCCTCAAACAAATCTGCTACTTCCTTATCCTCTACCACCATATTCTGTATATATTCTTTCATTTTTTCATCCAGTTTGTTCTGTATTGCATACTTGCCATCTTCCTTGGTAATAATATAGAATGACAAAACTCCTGGTGCTGTAGTCTTCACATCTACAAATTTAACCTCATAGCTGGCAAAAACTACATAACTTCCATCTTCTTGTCCCTTCTTTGTATACAATACAATATTATTATAACTTTCTGTATACTGACTGGTCTTCTCAACGGTAGCCTCTTCTTCCTCTTCCATTTCCACCAGGATGTCCTGCAAAGTATCTACATCATTGCCTGCCATTGCATCAAAATATTTATATACCAGAGTTTCTACTTCCTCCGTTTCCTTAGAGACATTGGTCGCTTCCTCTCCTTTTTCTTTTCCTTTCAACTCTTCCGTAGCACTTGCTTCTACCTGCTGTTCTTTTTCTTTTTTTGGAGTGGTGCTCTCTGATGACAGCTTTACCAATATTACAACTAAAACAATAAAGCCTAATCCATATAACATATATTTCCAATTATCTTTCAAAAACTTTTTCATTTTTACCTCCAAATCATTTGGGTTTCCTGCTTAGTAGGCTCGGACATCGCTTTTCCTTACCAGATGCGTCTGGAGGGATTCGAACCCCCGCCACACGGTACCGGAAACCGTTGCTCTATCCCCTGAGCTACAGACGCACTTTTAAGTCAAATCGAATTTACTATACCATAGCAGAAGATTTATTTCAAGTTTTTTTCAAACAAAGTTATATTTTTCCATAACAGTTTAGACAGATCTGCACATTTACTGCGCTGACCGTGCAAAAATGTGCATGGATCAAAAATCGGGCAATGCTTCTTTGTTAATCTACCACACCAAAACCTCTCTTCTCCCTGGAATACAGATATACTTCATCGGACAAAATCTCCTCTTTGGGAACCTGGGTTGCATTTACCTCCTTTACCATATCCTTTATATTTTCCTTATCCATTCCCGAAGTACATGGAATAAGTATCAATTCATGGACACTGCTTGGAATGATGTATATATCGGAATTATGTTGTTGGGCAAACATCTCTAATACATCTTCATATACCATACAGGCTGCTCCATATTTTTTTTCGCAGTTTGTCAGCACATACATTGGAAAGCGGTCCTCTTTCTCTACCTGCCATATACAATCTAACACTTCCCTGGCATACAAATCTCCTGCCGATTCATATAATTGCTGCAAAAGTTCTTCCACCTGATAAATCTGGGGCGGGAGAATTTTACTGGTATTCTTCCCCGCCCACTGAAAAATCTCATCGCTGGTTATTTCCCACATTTCTAAATGCTGATTACTGACTTTTACCGCCCCCTTTACGTGGTGATCTAGCGCAATTTCCACATATGGCACAATAGCCAAATCAAGAAAATCTATATATGGGGTATCCTGCAAGATTTCTCTATTCTTTTCTCTGTTAAGCAAGCGGTATACCACCTTTTTTTTAATATATTCCTTATCCCGGAATGCTTCTGCAATCCATGTATGATCCAGTCTTTGGTTTTCATATACCCCCCATATCTGCTCTAATATTTTTTCCAAATCTATTCCCTGAGTATAAGCTCCATAAAATTCTTCCATAAATATTGTAGGTGCAATGCATTCTCCCTTCCCCCGAAGGATAACCCCTGTCTTTTTCACCCCATTATTTTTCGGGACAACTACAACGGTAGTCTCCACCTTATCTACATATTTTTTCTTTATTTCACTTTCTACCAGCCTGGCAAACTCCAAAATACTCTTCTCCATATTTACCTCCAAAATTTGGGGAAAATTGCACGATTGTGCCGAGTCTTTATGACATTGATTATCATAACATATATTTACCCATAAATCTGCATGTTTATGTTTTTTTAATTTTTTTTGCCATTTTGCATAAATTCAGAAAAAAAACAAGGCCCTTATTCAAAGCCCTGTACTTTTTATATCTTTATATCTTTATACTTTTATATTTTTATATTTTTTCTAATATTTCATCACAAATTTGCTCTACGGTTTTGCCATCTGTTGCCACCATAATATCGGCAGCAGCCTGATACCGCTCCTGACGTTTTGCCATCAATTCTCCTATGTATTCTACATTCATATTCCCGTTTAACACCGGACGGTCTGTACTGTCTTTCACTCGTTCATATACTGTCTGCGGTGTTGCTGTCAACCAGACAATCTTCCCCTGGCCTTTCATAATATCCACATTTTCATCTCTCAACACGACTCCACCACCACAAGAGACAACCACTGGTTTTAAATCCTTAAATTTTCGCAACATATCTGTTTCTAACTGTCGGAAGTGTTCTTCTCCATATGTAGCAAAAATGTCCGAAATACTCATTCCAGCTTCTTTTGCAATCAATGCATCCATTTCAATCTGCTCTACCCCTAACCTCTTGGTTAGCTCTGCTGCCACTGTGGATTTTCCACACCCCATAAATCCGATTAACATAATATTAATATCTTTTCCTTTCATCTATCCTAATACCTCCAATATTTTTTTTAAGTCTTCCAATTTTATCTGTCCTGGTGCCGACGCTTTGGTAAGACTTCCAAAGGTTATGGCAGAAGAAAAGGTCTGTCCACTGATTCTGCTCAATTTCCCCATCTGTCCCATGGACATGGTCACAATGGGCTTTCTGGTTTCGGTTTCCATCTGTTCTGTAGCACCAAGAAGTGTAAGTACATCTCTTTTATTTTGGGGCATGACAGCTATCTTTAAAATATCCGCGCCCTGCTCATCCATATACTTTAATCTTTTTACAATTTCCTCTTTTTTCGGTGTGCCGTCAAAATCATGGTTCGAACCTACAACCTTTCCACCTATCTCATGTATCCTTCCGATAAAATCCAGAGTATCTAACTCCTTCCGAAAAACCTCAACATCTACCAGATCACTGACTTTTGCCGCTGCCAATACAGCCTGTTGATATTGTTCCGTATTCCCTTCAAATTCTCCACCTTCTGCCCGGGTTCTGATGGTAAACAATAAAGGTTTATTTTTTAAAACTTTTTTAAGTTCCTTTATCATTTCTACCACGGTTTCCTCCGTCAGATTCTCCTTCCACAAATCCGCTCTCCATTCTACCAAATCAGCCACAGACTCCCAAGCCTTCTTTGCTTCAGCCAGAATCCTTTCCTTGGTATCAGCCACAATTGGCACACATATTTTGGGAATTCCTGTTCCTATAGATACATCTTTTATTCTTACTTCCTGTACTGCTTTCATGTTTTTGCTCCCTGATGTTTATTTTTATGTTACTTACTGTTCCCTATTCTCCATCAACGCACTGCTCTAACGTAGACTTTGCACACTTAAAACATTCTGTAATTTTAGGTGAAAATACTCCACACTGCCCATCTAAAATCATTTTATATGCTGTCTCTTTGTCATAAGGTTTTTTGTATACTCGTTCACTTACCAACGCCTCATACACATCAACCAGTGATACGATTTGGGCGGACAATGGGATTTCGTCCCCTTTTAGGCCATCCGGATAACCTTTTCCATCATATCTTTCATGGTGATAGCGACAAATATCATAACATGCCTGATACTGTTCCTTATCCTGCACACCTACAATCATGTTTAAAATTTCACACCCCTTATTGGTATGAGTCATCATAATCTCACGTTCTTCTTGGGTCAATCTCCCCGGTTTCAATAAAATACTATCTGGAACTGCAATTTTTCCTATATCGTGGGTAGCCGAAGCACGCACTATAATTTCTACTGACTCATCAGTAAGTCCATCTTCTGGATATAACATTTGATACATAGCTGCCATAATCCTAGTCAACTGTTTCACACGCTTTACATGCATCCCTGTTTCCAGATTACGAAACTCAACCAAATTACTGATGGTTTCCAATAATTTTCCTTGAAAATCAGCTAATTTTTTATGCTCCTGGTCCAATTGTTCTTCCAGCAAATCCATATTTTCATGCATTTCAATAATGGATTCCACTCTTTTCTTTACGATTTTACCCACAAAAGGCTTGCTGATAACTGCACTTGCCCCTAATTGGTAACAGGAAAACTCTATTTTTTCATCTGTTTGTGCTGTTATCAAAATTACCGGTATCTTCTCTATTATTTTTCTGGAATGTAGAATTTGCATTACCTGGTAACCATTAAACACTGGCATAACAATATCAAGCAAAATCACCGCAATCTCATCTGAATATTTTCCAATTTTACGAACAGCTTCTTTTCCGTTTTCCGCCATGAGAATATCATATTCATCCTCAAATATCTTTCGAAGCAATTCTCTGTTAAGTTCCTCATCATCTACAATCAAAATTTTTTTTCTCATTGTAACATCCCCTCTGTATTTCTCCTGTTTTGTACAATATCACTCTTAGCACATAATCTGACGATACCTGTCAGGTTGCCACTAATCAGCAACCTTATTCTATCATAATTTTCCATTGTATTCAAGATACACCCAAATGTGGTACAATATATTGTAACACATTGTTACTGTACAGACGCAAGCTTAACACTTGCTGTTAAGCTATGCGCCAAGAATGATATTACGCGAAATTTCAGCCCCATATCAAATGATTCACATACCCAAAATATCAATATCAATATCAAAAGGAAAAGGAGTGTATTATGTCAAACCCAAACAACAATCTTTTTAAATTTGCCAATATCCTAAAACAGGAAGGCAGTAATATAACCCCATATCTACAAGACTGTTTCAAATATTTACATCAAAATCCCGAGTTAAGCTTTCAGGAATTTGAAACTTCCTGTTTTATTCAAAAGGAACTAACCTCCTTTGGTGTTAAATTACAGGACATAGACAGTAAGGTAGGAGTTGTGGGACTGTTACAAGGTGGAAAACCTGGACCGTGTGTTGCCTTAAGAGCCGATATCGATGCACTTCCTATCAAAGAGGAAAGTTCCTGTACCTTTCCTTCCAAAAAACAAGGAATTTTCCATGGTTGTGGTCACGATGCCCATACCGCAGCTTTGCTTGGTGCCGCCAAAATTTTATCCAGCCTAAAAGAAGAACTACCAGGAACCGTAAAATTTATCTTTCAGCCGGCAGAGGAAGGCGCAGGAGGTGCCAAGTATCTTACTCAGAAAGGCTGCATGGACCATCCAAAAGTGGATGCTGTCTTTGGATTACATAATGCCCCTACGGTAGCCTCATATAAACTAGGTTTAAAAACCGGAGGGATTATGGCGGCTGTTCACAAATTTACTGTTACCCTCACAGGCAAAGGCGGACATGGGGCTATCCCCGAAACCAACATAGATTCTATTGTGGCTGCTGCCGCAATGATTCAAAGCCTGCAGACAATTACCAGCAGAAATGTGCCCCCTTCCAAGGCATGTGTGGTATCCATTTGCAGTATACATGGTGGTGATGGACTTACCTTCAATGTAAATCCTGAAACAGTAACATTTTGTGGTACCTGCAGATGTTATTCTCCCGAGATGGAAATATTAATCCAAAAACGTTTCCACGATATCGTGGAAAATATGGCTTCTGCCTATCAGGTAAAAGCTAAGATTCAATATGAAACTCTCCACAGTGCTGTCATAAACCCCAAAGAGCTTTACGAAACTGCAGTCTCCGTGGCAGAAGTGTTAAATATTCCCTACGAATGTCCCATTGCTTCCACTGCCGGAGATGACTTTAGTACCTTTTCTGAATATGCACCTTCCTACTTCTACTGGCTTGGAAATTATGCAGAAGAAAAAGATACCGTCTATCCATTACATAGCCCTAAGTTTAAAATAGACACCGACACCCTAAGTCTTGGTGCCAGCGTCTATGCCATGAGTGCTATTATGTACTTAATGAAGTAAGCTAAAACTTACCACGGATTCACCCTCTGCAATCAGAACCTTACATACCCGTTAAAACAGCAAGGCGATACACAGCTTACAAAGTCGGGCAATCTTCTATATATGAACATTGCCCGATTCTTTTCTGTCTATATTCTTGGAAAGATACCGATTCTTTCACATTTCAAAATGTTTCGTGCTTTTAACGTTACAAAACAATGACACTTCTTCTATAACATATCAAAAATAGATAACTGATTGGTTTCCGGCAGGCCTGACAAAATTCCTAAGTCAGACATTAAATCTATTACCGTCTTACTCACCTTGGTCCTCTGTCTGAAATCATCTTTGGATAAGAAAATTCCATCCTTTGCTGCCTCTTCCACTGCATCTGCAGCTTTATCTCCCAATCCTTCTATGGTACTTAACGCAGGCATTAATTTTCCATCGATAATCTGAAAATCCCTGGCTTTTGCCTTATAAATGTCCATGGTATGAAATTCAAATCCCCGGGCATACATTTCCTGTACTATTTTCATATCTTTTAGGGTATCCTGCTCTTTTTTACTCAGGGTATCTTTTCTCTTTTGATAATCTGCAAGATAATAATTTAGTTTTTCTTTACCCTGACACATAATTTCGTAGTTAAAAGCAGTGGCTCGAATACTGAAAAATGCTGCATAGTATGCCAGAGGATAGTGAATTTTACAGTAGGCAATTCTCCATGCCATAGTCACGTAGGCAACCGCATGGGCCTTTGGAAACATATACTTAATCTTCTTGCAGGACCAGATATACCAGTCTGGTACCCCCTTTTCTTTCATAGCCTCTTCCCACTCCGGTTTCAGTCCTTTGCCTTTTCGCACGCTTTCCATTATGGTAAAAGACAATTCACTCTCCACTCCCTGATAAATCAAAAAGGTCATAATATCATCTCTGGTACAGATGGCTGTTGAAATGGTGGCTTTCCCTTCTTCAATCAAAGTCTGTGCGTTTCCCAGCCACACATCGGTACCATGGGACAAACCGGAAATTCGCACCAAATCCGAGAATGTCTGGGGTTTGGTATCCACAAGCATCTGAATTACAAAGTCTGTTCCAAATTCCGGTATTCCAAGAGACCCCAAAGGACATCCTCCAATATCTTCCGGTTGAATATTTAACGCACCAGTATTCTGAAATAAAGACATTACCTCTTTGCTGTCCAATGGAATTTTCTTCGCATCGATTCCGGTAATATCTTCCAACATACGAATCATGGTAGGATCGTCGTGTCCTAAGATATCTAGTTTTAATAAATTGTGGTCAATGGAATGATAGTCAAAATGTGTTGTTATAATATCCGTGGTCATATCGTTGGCCGGATGCTGCACCGGGGTAAAAGAATAAATCTCTTCCCCTAAGGGAAGAACGATAATTCCTCCCGGATGCTGCCCTGTAGTTCTTCGAACTCCTGTACATCCTTCTACGATTCTGGAAATTTCGCAGTTTCTCTTGTGCACCCCTCGTTCTTCATAATAATTTTTCACATAACCAAAGGCTGTCTTATCAGCTAAGGTACCAACCGTTCCTGCCCGGAAGGTCTGTCCATCTCCAAAAATTACTTCCGTATATCTATGAGCTTTTGACTGATAATCTCCGGAAAAATTCAAATCGATATCCGGCTCCTTATTTCCCTTAAATCCAAGGAAGGTTTCAAATGGAATATCAAATCCTTCCTTCATCAAAGGTACTCCACACACAGGACAATTTCTATCCGGCATATCACAGCCGGCTGCCCCGGCACTGGCATATTTTTTTACTTCCTCTGAATCAAAATCACTATAATGACATTCCTTACATATATAGTGGGGGGGGAGGGGATTGACTTCCGTGATACCGGACATGGTAGCCACAAAGGAAGAACCAACAGAACCTCTGGAACCTACCAGATATCCATCCTCGTTTGACTTCCACACCAATTTCTGGGCGATAATATACATTACGGCAAATCCGTTACTAATGATGGAATTCAACTCACGTTCCAAACGTTCCCGAACAATTTCAGGCAGGTTCTCTCCATAAATTTCTGTCGCCTTATCATAACAGATATTACGTAGCATTTTGTCCGAATCCGGAATTACCGGGGGACATTTATCCGGTCGCACCGGCGAAATTTTCTCTATCATGTCTGCAATTTTATTGGTGTTGGTGATAACCACTTCCCTTGCTTTTTCTTCCCCCAGATACAAAAATTCGTTTAACATCTCCTCTGTGGTTCTCAAAAACAGGGGCGCCTGATTATCTGCATCCTTAAATCCCTTCCCTGCCATGATGATTCTGCGGTACACTTCATCCTCAGGGTCTAAGAAATGTACATCACAGGTAGCCACCACCGGCTTATTAAACTCCTCTCCCAATCGGACAATCTTTCGATTTATTTCCTGTAAATCTTCTACAGATTCCACCGGGGTCCTGTCTGATTCCACCATAAACATATTGTTACCTAAAGGCTGAATTTCCAAATAGTCATAAAACTCTACCAATCTGGTAATCTCTTCCTGTGGACGTCCATTTAATATAGCCTGATACAATTCTCCCGCTTCACAGGCGGAGCCAATGATTAAGCCCTCACAGTATTTTAGATATACCGACTTTGGAATCCTTGGTCTACGATTATAATACTGCAAGTGAGAATAGGAAATCAAACGATACAAGTTTACTCTTCCCACTTCATTTTTTGCAAGAATAATGGCGTGGTATGTAGGAAGCTTTTTCACTCTTTTTTCCGACATCACAGATATGTTATTAATGTCATCCAATAACTTTACATCTCTCTCTTCCAACATTGGGATAAACTTTACAAAAATCTCCGCCGTTGCCTCTGCATCATCCACTGCTCTGTGATGATGTTCCAAAGATACTCCCAGCGCTTTTGCCACTGCATCTAGCGTGTGTTTGTTTAATGCTGGCAGCAGCATTCTCGCCAGACCAACTGTGTCAACCACAGTAAATTCCTTCGTTATATTTAGGTTCATACAATTCTGCTTTATAAAACACATATCAAACCCTGCATTGTGAGCAACCATTACACAGCCTTCACAAAATTCAAGAAATTCCGGCAGAATCTCATGTATCTGCCTTGCATTTTCCACCATGCTGTCATTGATATTTGTAAGATTTTCTATTTTGTATGGAATGGGTTCCTTAGGATTTACAAAAGTGGAATAACGGTCTGTAATTTTTCCATCTACTACTTTCACGGCACCGATTTCAATAATTTTATTTTTCTCTGGCGAAAACCCTGTAGTCTCTAAGTCAAATACTACAAAACTTCCGTGTAAATCCTGTCCCTTTGCATTTTCCACAATATCCTTTAAGTCATCAACAAGATATGCCTCCACTCCATAAATCACTTTGAAATCGCTGTCAGCAGGTACTGCATGATTTGCATCCGGAAACGCCTGCACCACTCCATGGTCTGTAATTGCAATCGCTTTATGTCCCCACTTCATGGCTCTTTTGATGATGTCTTTTACATCTGAGACGCCATCCATATCGCTCATTTTCGTATGACAGTGCAATTCCACTCTTTTATCCGGATAATTATCCTCCCTTGACACTGTAAAATCTGGAATTTTCTTAATTCCTACAACCGAGGCTATGGTCAGTTCACTGTCAAATTTATCAATGGTGGTAACCCCCTTGACCTTGACAAATCCTCCTTTTTTTACCCCTTCCTTAATTTCTGGAAGCTGTTCATCCCGACAGAACATTTTAACCATAATGGTGTCTGTAAAATCTGTGATGCTAAAAGAAAGGATGGTTTTTTCATTTCTTATGGGACGTTCCGTTACCTCTAAAATCTTACCACGAATGACAACTTCTCCCATTTCTCCTTGAATGGTCTTGATTTCCACATAATCCTGTTCAAAAATATTTTTACCGTATATTACATCCGGGTCATCATCCTTTTTGAAACCTCCATAAGAATGACCACCTTTTTTTCCGCTGAAAGAAGAACGTATAAATTCCTTTCCTGAATTTTTATTTTTGCTTACAACCGTTGCTTTCTTTTCTTTCTTCTCCTTTGCGGTTTCAGCCGAAGTTCCCCCTGCGTCTCCTGCCGCCGTTTCTTCCTTTTCCCCTACCGTCAGAGAGGTATGTTCAATAATCTGGGATATTTTTTTATCCAGAATATAATCATCGGTATCTTTATATAGCACTTCTTTGACAATCACATTCATTCTAATCTGAACATCCATATTGCAACGATTTCGAAATACCTTGTACAATATGTTCTCTAAATCCTCCACTTTTTCCTTTGTAACCGTGGTTGCCTCCACCGTAAATTCCATAATCCCCGGTGTAGAAAAATCACAGACAGAATCCTTAAACATTAAGTATTCCATATGATTGTATCCCTTAAGTTCCAATTCTAAGCTTTCTTTGTAAAGCCCTAACAGATTTTCAGGAGTATACTGATTCGAAAGGAAGAATTTTTCATAAATTTTCACCCGGATATTTCTATTCCGGAACAATTGTTTCACTATGGCCTCTTCCATTGCAAATACATATTTTTTTTCTATCAAACGGCTGCTCTCAATATAAACCCGGATAAAATCTTTTGAGGAAGTAGTGGTAACCTTGGTCACCACCACTTCCTCGAATATTCCACTAAGTTCATCTGAGAGTTTTAAATCCACAAATACGTCAAAAAACATATTTGCCATGCTAATCCCTCCAATGTTCTAACTCGTATCTTAAATTTTTTAAAAGTTCCTCTTCTTTTACTTTACGAACAATCTGACCTTTTTTTATAATCAAACCTTCGCCCTTTCCTCCGGCAATACCAATATCTGCTTCTTTGGCTTCTCCCGGTCCATTTACAACACAGCCCATGACAGCTACCTTTATATCTAAGTCAAAATCGGCTACCATCTCTTCCACTGAGTTTGCCAACCCAATCAAATCTATCTGGGTTCTTCCACAGGTAGGACAGGAAACAATCTCCACTCCACCCTTTTTTAGTCCCAGAGTTTTTAATATCATTTTGGCTGTCTTTATTTCCTCTACCGGATTCCCGGTTAAAGAAACACGCATGGTATCTCCAATTCCCATATACAAAAGAATACCTAAGCCCACAGAAGATTTAATATTTCCCGACGATAGGGTTCCCGATTCTGTGATACCAATATGAATGGGATAATCTGTCTGTTTTGCCAGTTCTTCATGGGCAGCCACACACATTAACACATCGGATGATTTAATACTTATCACCAGATTGTGATAATCAAATTCCTCTATCATACCGACTTTATCCAAAGCAGACTCCACAATTCCCTGGGCTGTAACCCTTCCATATTTTTCAAGATATTCCTTTTCCAAAGAACCGCTGTTTACCCCCACACGAATGGGAATATTTTTTTCTTTTGCCTTTTCCACCACTGCCCGGATATTGTCTTTTCCACCAATATTTCCCGGATTAATTCGAATTTTATCCGCTCCATGTTCCATCGCCGCAATAGCAAGTCGATAGTCAAAATGAATATCTGCCACCAACGGAATGTGAATTTGTTTCTTAATTTCTTCTATTGCCCTGGCAGCCTCCATGGTTGGAACAGCACATCTTATAATGTCACATCCCGCCTTCTCTAACTGAAGAATCTGGGACACAGTTTCCTCAACATTTTCTGTTTTTGTATTGGTCATAGACTGAATGAGGATGGGATTTCCACCACCAATTTTCTTATCACCAATGGTAATCACCCTTGTTTGTTCTCTATGCATATCGACTCCTCCATATTATAAACGTTTAATATCATTTATCATTACAAAGACCATCAATGCCATTAACAGTACAATTCCAACAAAGTGTACCATCCCCTCTTTTTCCGGAGGTACTCTTTTTTTCGTTATGGCCTCCCAGAACAAAAATACAAGTCTCCCTCCATCCAATGCTGGTAATGGCAACAAATTCATAACTCCCAGGTTAGCACTTAACAAAATAGAGAAATTCAACATACTCATCACAACGGCAAAGGTACTAATCTTGCTACTCTCTTCATAAGTCTGGCTAATGGTGCTTACAATTCCCACAGGCCCGGACAACTCTGATGCCTTTACCTTACCAGTAAAGAGCATTTGCAGACTTTTGACAACATATTTTATCCACCAACGGACTTCATATACACTATATTTCACCACTTCAAAGCCGTTGCCTTTGACACGACCAACGGAACTCATTCCCATAAGGTAATACCCTGCCTCTTTGCTGTATTTTGGCGTTATGGTAGCAGTATGTTTTTCTCCATCTCTTAGATAGGTTACATCAATGGTCTTGTCGCCGTTAAGTTGCATAAATAAACTGATTTCACGGTAAACCTTAATGTTTTCCCCGTTTAATTTGAGGATAACATCCCCTTCCTTCATCCCTGCCTCAGCCATTGGGTATCCTTTTACCGTTTCACCTACCTGTGGCTTATCAAATCCCATACAGCCAATTAAAATAATTGCCAGTACAAATGCCAGGATAAAATTGAAAATCGGGCCGGCTGCAATCACTGCAATTCTTGCCCACACAGATTTTGCCTGAAAGGATCTGCTTTTATCAATTCCCTCTGCAATTTCTTCTCCATCCTCACCAAGCATCATACAAGAACCACCTATAGGTAGCAACTTAAGGCAGTACTCCGTTTCCCCTTTTTGGAAATGCAACAATCTGGGACCCATTCCTACAGAAAACTGGGTAACATACACTCCATTTTTCTTTGCAATAAGAAAATGCCCCAATTCATGAATAATAACTACCAATCCAAATATAAGCAACGACCATACGATTTTCAAATTACCACCTACCTTCTATATACTCATAAACCTGTTGTTCCACACCCAAAATTTCTTCCACTTTAGGATTTTGTATTACCTTATGCCCCTTCATTGCATCCTCGATAATATCAATAATTTCAAGATACTTTATTTTTTTATCCAAAAATTTTGCTACTGCAAGCTCGTTTGCCGCGTTAAACACTGTTGGCATGGAACCACCTGTTTTGGAAGCCTCTATTGCCAAAGCTAATCCTCTGAAATTTTCCATATCCGGTGCTTCAAAGGTCATAGTTTTTAGTTTTGCAAAATCCAGGCGATCTCCTGCCAGAAATTTTCTGTCCGGATAATACAGGGCGTACTGGATTGGAAGTTTCATATCCGGCGTGCCTAACTGGGCAATGATTGCACCATCTTTAAATTCCACCATGGAATGAATCACGCTTTGGGGGTGTACCACAACCTGAATATCCTCTAATTCCATTCCAAACAGCCACTTTGCTTCTATTACTTCCAGGCCTTTGTTTACCAAAGTGGAGGAATCAATGGTTATCTTTCTTCCCATAACCCAGTTGGGATGTTTCAAGGCATCCTCCACCTGTATATTTTTCAGTTCTTCTTTTCGTCTTCCACGAAACGGACCGCCGGATGCAGTAATGATAAGTTTGCTTACCTGCTCCCTTTTTTCACCCTGCAGACACTGAAAAATTGCACTGTGCTCACTATCCACTGGTAAAATACTCACATTTTTTTCTTTTGCCAAAGGCATAATAATGTGTCCTGCTGTCACTAAAGTCTCTTTATTTGCCAAAGCAATATCTTTTCCTGCCTCTATAGCAGCTATGGTGGGGCGAATCCCTATCATTCCCATAATTGCCGTCACAAGAATCTCCGACTCTGGCATGGTTGCAATCTCAAGAAGTCCTTCCATCCCACACAATACTTTTGTGTCTGTATCTTTGATACGCAGACTTAGTTCCTTTGCCTTATCTTCTTTTGAAACACATGCAAGACGTGGTCTGAACTGGCGCACCTGTTTTTCTAATAATTCCACATTGTTTCCTGCTGCAAGTGCAACAACTTCCAAATCATCATTGGCCCTTACAACGTCTAGAGTCTGTGTTCCGATAGAGCCTGTGGAACCAATAATAGCAATTTTTCTCATATCCATTTCCTTCCTTACTGTGCTGCCAGCACAAAACACAAGAATATAATAGGTGCTGTAGCTATCACACTGTCAAATCTGTCTAAAATACCACCATGGCCTGGAATTAAGTTTCCGTAATCTTTTACATCATAGTTTCTCTTAACTGCAGAAGCCGCTAAATCCCCCACCTGAGATATCATGGCTCCCAATCCCCCAATCAAACCAAATGCAATGATAGGAGAAATGCTCAGTGTAATCACATCCTTTAAAAAGAATCCATAGACCGCTCCCACAATGATGGAACCTAGAATCCCGCCCAAAGATCCTTCTATGGATTTCTTTGGACTTAGCACTGGTGCTAATTTATGTTTTCCTATGAGACTTCCCACACAATATGCGCAGGTATCACATACCCAGGAGCACACAAAAACAAGCCATACCAGATACTGACCTACCTCTGCCACCATTCGAATTTTATATATAAACGAAAGCATAACTGCCACATAAAAGAATCCTAAAAAAGTCATTCCAATATCTGTGGCGGTATATTTTGGATATGTAAACACATACACTGCCAGCAGCCCTAACAGAAAAGCCAAGGAGATGATTTCATAATAATTGCTTTCCACCACAACCTTGCTTATATTATTTTCTCCAAAAATAAGGCAGATATAATATATGATACAGATTCCATAAGATATCACACCTAGGGCATTTTTTTCATTTTTTAGTACCCGGTTCAATTCAAACATTCCAACCAAGGAGATAGCCAATGTAAGGCACCACAATACATTCCCGCCAACGAATAGTGCAGCCGCAAAAATAATAACTAAAACAATGCTGCTGATTAATCTGGTCTTAAACATATTACTCCTCCTTTACTCCTCCGTATCTTCGTTCTCTTCCATTGTAATATTCAATGGCCTTTTCTAACTCTGCTTTATCAAAATCCGGCCAGTGAACAGGGGTGAAATAAAACTCTGCATAGCCTAACTGCCACAATAAAAAATTGGACAATCTCATTTCACCACTGGTACGTATCATTAAGTCCGGATCTGGAATTCCTTTCGTATCCAGATAGGAGGCAATCAATTCCTCACTAATATTCTCTGGGGATACTTTTTCATCTTTCACATCTTTTGCAAGCTTTGTCACCGCTCTTCTGATTTCATCCCTGCTTCCATAGTTGATAGCAATCTGAAAGTGTAGGCCTGTATTATTTTTGGTTGCTTCCTCCAATTCCAGTATTCTGGTTCGAATATCTTCATCCAGTCTGGTAATATCCCCAATCACTCTTACACACATATTATTCTTTTCTGCCGTTTTTAAGCATGTTTTCATATAGTTTCGTAAAAGCTTCATCAATGCGTCTACTTCATCTTTAGAACGCTTCCAGTTTTCTGTGGAAAAAGCGTATACCGTCAAATACTGGATTCCCATTTTATATGCGGTTTCACAGATTACCTCCACATTCTTTGCTCCCTGCATATGTCCGTAGTTTCTTGGCATTCCCTTTGATTTTGCCCAACGTCCATTGCCATCCAAAATAATAGCAACATGATTTGGAATTTTCATCTGACTTCCTCCAATTATCTTTCTTAAATTAAAACTTAAAAACCAATAGGGCATAGCCGAAACCATGCCCTAAAGACTTGTTAAACCGTAAGAATATCCTTTGACTTTTCCTCCACAGCTTTATCTACTTCTGCAATATACTTATCTGTAGTTTTTTGTAGCTGATTCTCTAAATCTTTAATTTCATCTTCTGAAATTTCTTTTCCAAGCTTCTTTAAGGAATCATTTCCATCACGTCTGATGTTTCTGATTGCCACCTTTGCCTGTTCTCCCTTTTTCTTTATATCCTTGACTAATTCTTTTCTTCTGTCTTCTGTAAGTTCAGGGAACAGCAGACGAATCACTTTACCATCATTGGTGGGGTTGATACCTAGATCAGAACACAAAATTGCCTTTTCAATTTCTTTCACCAAAGATGCTTCCCAAGGCTGAATCTGAATCATTCTTGGTTCTGGAACAGTTACATTTGCCACCTGCTGTAGTGAAGAAGGAGTTCCATAATAATCTACACGAATCTTGTCTAGTACATGGGGATTGGCACGTCCTGCCCTGATTGTACTAAATTCTCCAAGTAAATTATCATATGATTTCTGCATTTTTTCATCATACTGCGCTAATCTTTCATCCATTTTAACTTATCCTCCTAAACTGTCACTTTTGTTCCTGTAAACTTACCGTTTACGGTATTTACTATACTATTTTCTTCATTTAATCCAAACACCATCATTGGCATTTTGTTTTCCATGCACATAATAGATGCCGTCAAATCAATGACTCCGAGTTTCTTTTCTACCACTTCGTCAATAGAAATTTCGTCATATTTCTTTGCATCTTTGTTTACCTTTGGATCTGAGTCATATACACCATCAATAGCTTTGGCTAGTAGAATAGCTTCTGCCTCTATTTCCACAGCCCGAAGCACTGTGGCTGTATCTGTTGAAAAATATGGATGGCCAGTGCCTCCGGCAAAAAATACAACCATACCCTTTGCAAAATATTTTTCTGTTCTGTCCTTCGAATATAACTTAGAAAAATTTCCACATTCAAACGGTGTCAGAACTGCTGTCTTCATTCCCACAAAGCGAAAAATTTCCGATACATAAATACAATTCATAACGGTAGCAAGCATACCTATCTGATCTGCCTTTGTCCTTTCAATGGTTTCGCTGGTTCTTCCTCTCCAAAAATTTCCTCCACCAATGACAATACCAACCTGTACTCCTGTATCAACCAACTGTTTTACCTGATTTGCTACCTTAATACATGTAGCTTCATCAAAACCAGTTTTCTTTTCTCCAGCAAGGGCCTCTCCACTTAGCTTTAATAATACTCTTTTCATTTATCTTACTTCCTTTACAAACTTTTATTCCTCAGAACTGCTAAAAATACCTTTTACATCTACCTCATCGTTGTAGCACTGTGAAAATGTACCTTCAATCACCGCACCTGAATTAATCTGTACAGAACGAGATTTAATATTTCCTACTACAACAGCAGATGCATCCACCACAACCGGTCCATTCACATCGATATCTCCCTTTACAGCTCCTGCTATCACTGCCGAAGTGGCCGAAATATTTCCTAGAATAACAGTTCCATTTCCTACCTTAACAGCTTCGCTGCTGATAATTTCACCTTCAATTCTTGCCTGGTTGACAAAAATCTCACTGGCTGTGGAGTTTCCATTTACCTTACCTGAAATGGTCAGCTTTCCTTTACATGTAACATTTCCCACAATATCACCAACTACTTCAATAGAACCATCGGATTCCACATCTCCTTTAATGCGCATACCCTTTGTAATAACTGCAACATCTTCACTCTTTGGTGCTCCATCATCTAATACACTTGTTTCTGCTTCCATCTTTACTATTTCCTCCTGAATTTGATTTTCTTCTACTGGGACTTCTTCTATTTCTATCACCTCTGGTGCAATCTGCTCTGCATCTAAATTCAACTGTTGCATCAACTCATCTACCTCCGCTGATGTAGCTACTTCTTCTACACCTGGCTCCTCCACTTGCTCTGTTGCCTCTTTTTCCACTTTCTCAAATACTAACATATCTTTCTCCACTACTTCTTCTGTTTCCACTGGTTTTTCTGCTTCTTTTATCATATCATCCATGGACATCTGCTGGAACACTTGTTCCATTGGAGTATTATCTTCTTTTACAAGGATTTCCTCTGGCATTGCCATTTCCTGTAATAAATCATCCATATTGGCAGAAATTTCTTCCGAAACCGGCTCTACTGCCACTGCTTCCTCTACTACTGGATTTTCTACTGTCGGCATCTCTTCTACCACCGATTCCTCCGCTGTCGGCATCTCTTCTACCACTGGTTCCCCTGCCACTGGTTCCTCCGCTGTCGGCATCTCTTCTGCCATTGTTTCCTCTGTCACTGGTTCTTCTATTGCCGGTATTTCTTCTACCACTGGTTCCTCTGTCACTGGCTCTTCTACCGCTGGTTCCCCTGTCACTGGTTCTTCTATTGCCGGTATTTCTTCTACCACTGGTTCCTCCGTCACTGGCTCTTCTATTGACGGTATTTCTTCTACCACTGGTTCCTCTGTCGCTGGCTCTTCTACTGCTGGTTCCCCTGTCACTGGTTCCTTTTCCAAATTTTCTACAAATGCTGATACCTCGTCTGGAACCACATAATCTTCTTCTTGCAACACAGGTGCTGCAGTCCCAGCTACCGGCATTGCTTCCTGAGCTATTTCTGGTACTTCTGAATCCTCTGGAATTACAAAATCACTACTTCTGTCCAACTCTTTTTGTGCTTTGGCCTCCGCCATAACCGAAGCAACGGTCTCCGCAACAGTGTCAGTAGGCGTTGTCTCTTCCTCTGGAATTACAAATCCTTCTGTTGGAATCAATTCGTCAACCGCCTGTTTTAAATCTTCCTTAAATTCTTTAAAAAAGCTCATACCCTTACCTCCATCCTGTACTGTTCCATATTTTTCCGGGCGATACTTATATATCATCATAAATAGCCCTATGTTTATAAAATCAATACTTTCATAGGATATCCACAATCAATGCTTCCACCCACCTTGAATCGTATCGACTAGTTTACATCTTCCGCTTTCAAATGTTGAATTGGATTTGTCTCATCTGTAATCGGCAAAAATTCAACATCCATCTCTCTTAATTTTTCTATCATTTCAGGTAATGCCCTTACCGTGTTTTCCTTGTTTGCACCATCATGCATAAGCACAACCGAGTTTTTATATAGCTTTACATCACTAAGCACATTTTGCACTACTTCTTCCGGCTCAAGCTCCTGACTAGTAGCATCACCACTGGATACGTTCCAGTCATAGTACACAATATCTTTTTCCTTTAGATAACGGATAAATTCCTCCATCCCGATATTGCTGACTTTATTACTGCTTCCACCTGGAAATCGGTACAACGTTATTTCTTTTCCCGTAGCTGACTTTAACAAGCTTTGCAAGTTTTCTAAATCCTGCGAGAAACTTTCCACCGACTGATAAATTGTACTATATTGGTGTGAAAAAGAATGCATTCCCAACGTGTGCCCGTCTTCTACAATCCTACGATACATTTCCATGGATGCATCATCTTCTTTTCCTACAACGAAAAAGCTTGCCTTCACATTGTACTCTTCTAACACATCCAGTATAGCTTCGGTATTTGAACTAGGCCCGTCGTCAAAAGTCAGATACACTCTTTTCTTTTGATTTTGTTCTTCCTCAGATGCCTCTGAGGTTTGGGGAAGTTCATCTACCAGAAGCTCTGCCTGGCTTTGTTCCAACTCTTCCGATTGCGAAGCCACCATCTCCATTTGTTTCTTCTCTAATTTCATCAGATACAGTGTATCTATCTGTTTTTGCATAGAGTTCACCTTAAACAATAGACATATGCACATTACAATAGGAATCAATATAGAACAAACCACAGCGATGATAATTCCACGTTTCAAGCTTTCCACACGCTTTTTTCGTCTTGCAATTTCTGCATTCTTTTCATTGACTGTCTCCATATTTCTCTCCACACTTTTTCCAATGTACACCCAGGACTGTCCTCCACATTTCGTACCTGCTCGTTCATAGCAGGTTCACAGATTTCCGTGTCAAATGAGAAAACAACCTTTTCACGTATAGCATAAGGATAACCATTTCTGATTATCCCTATTAAAAAACGTACAAAGATATCATAACATATTTTGATTTATTCGTACAGCTTTTTTTGATTTTTCATTTTTGTTAAATACACATTTTTGCACGGTCAGCGCAGTGAATGCGCAGACCTGCCTGAACTATTACTTGTTCCCCTTCATTTTTCTAAAATGTTCCGAAATCTTTTGTTCGCTCATTTTTATATCCGAAAACGGAACTTCATAATCCAAACCTTTTTTCCCACGATATAATGATTTTTTCCCTCCCCTTTTTTTTCTTTTATCTTCCATTGTCCCTATCCCTTCACACCTCCATGCCCAATCGTTTTCGTATCCGTCCTGAAACATGGCACAGATACGGCAAAAAAGCGCAGGAATTCTCCTGCGCTTTTTACTTACTCCAAAGTACTCTCCGCCAATTGCGAAAACTACTGTAACTGTGCTGCTACTTCTGCCGCAAAGTCAGTTTCAACCTTTTCAATTCCTTCGCCTGTCTCAAAACGAACAAATTTCTTAATCTTGATGTTTGCATTGTTAGCCTTTGCAACTTCTTCCACGTACTTGCTTACAATCTGCTTTCCATCTTCTGCTTTGACATAAACCTGATCTAAAAGACAAATCTCTTTTAATTCTTTGTTGATACGTCCCATAACCATACCATCGATAATCTTATCGTTAGCATCTGGCTTTTCATTCTTTGCTGCTGCCTTTAAGATTTCTTTTTCTTTTTCAATGTAATCAGCATCCACTTCATCTCTTGATGTGTAAAGTGGCTTTAATGCTGCTGCCTGCATTGCAACGTTTCTTGCCATTTCCTTAACAGCATCGTTTACAACATCAGTTTCAACATCTACCAATACACCAATCTTACCACCTGCATGGATGTAAGAAGTAACAAAACCGTTCTGTTCTTCTACCTGCTCAAATCTTCTGATATTCATGTTTTCACCAATCACAGCAATCTGTGCAGCTAAAACTTCGTTTACAGTCTTTGATGTATCAAGTGCCCATGGCTCTGCCAAGAAGCTTTCTGTATCCTGTGCAGTTGTATTTAATGCCTGTGCAGCAACTTCTGCTACATAGTTCTGGAATTTTTCGTTTTTCGCAACGAAGTCTGTCTCTGCATTTACTTCTACAACGACTGCTTTCTTTCCATCATCTGTAAGAGCAGTTGCAACAATACCTTCTGCTGCCACACGTCCAGCTTTTTTCTGTGCTGTTGCAAGTCCCTTTTCACGTAAGAATTCTACAGCTTTCTCCATATCGCCATCTGTGGCATTTAAAGCTTTCTTACAGTCCATCATACCTGCGCCAGTCATTTCTCTTAATTCTTTTACCATTCCTGCTGTAATAGCCATCTTAACGTCCTCCGATTTTGAATTATTTTATTCTGCAACTTCTTCTACAGCTTCTTCTGCTGCTTCTGATACGAACTGTTCTCCCTGGTTAGCTTCGATAACAGCATCAGCCATCTTAGAAACGATTAACTTAACTGCACGAATTGCATCATCATTTCCTGGGATTACATAATCTAATTCTTCTGGATCACAGTTAGTATCTGCAATACCAATCAAAGGAATTCCTAATGCATGTGCTTCCTGTACACAGATTCTTTCCTTCTTTGGATCTACGATAAAGATTGCATCTGGAATCTTCTTCATATCCTTGATTCCGCCAAGGTTCTTCTCTAACTTTTCAAGTTCTTTCTTTAATTCGATAACTTCTTTCTTTGGAAGAACATCTGCTGTTCCATCTTCCATCATGGTTTCGATTTCTTTTAACTTAGCACATCTCTTCTGGATGGTCTTGAAGTTTGTCAACATACCACCTAACCATCTTTCGTTTACATAGTACATTCCACAACGTTCAGCTTCTGTCTTGATTGCATCCTGTGCCTGCTTCTTTGTACCAACAAAAAGAACAGTTCCACCTTCTGCTACGATATCAGAGATTGCCTTGTAAGCTTCATCTACTTTACCTACAGATTTCTGTAAGTCAATGATATAAATACCATTTCTCTCTGTGTAGATGTACTCTGCCATCTTAGGGTTCCATCTTCTTGTCTGGTGTCCAAAGTGTACACCTGCTTCAAGTAACTGTTTCATTGAAATTACGCTCATTTTCTTTTCCTCCGTTTTTGGTTTTTTACTTTCATGTGTTTCCGATTACCAACAGACCACCCGTAGGCACCAGTCTGAAATCCACACATGTGCTTTTTTTGCCTTGTGAATTATATCACAGAGTTTTTTTTTTTGCAAGCTATTTCTCTTCTTTTTTCACACGCTAGAACTTCCATATTACGTTCACACCTATGGCGTGAACAGTAACGATTTCATTGCCATCTGCGCATGTTCTATAAATAGCTGCTGAATCTCCTTCATTTCTCCTAACCCTTTTACAATACATTCCACCTCATATCCTGCTGCTTCAAAAGTTGATTTCCATGACTCTTCTTCGCTCCCTGCCATATCATGATTCGCATGTTCTCCTGCCACAATCATTAATGGTTCTAGCACCACCCTATGGTATTGGCTCGCTTGAACCTTTGCTAACACATCTTCTAATGTTGGAGTTGCTTCTACAGTTCCCACAAAGTAATTTGTAAATCCATCTTTTGTGAGCTTCTCTTGCATTTTGGCATAAACTTTATTACTCTCCGCCTCTGTTCCGTGCCCCATAAAACAAATTGCTGTCTTACCATCATCATAAGTCTTTGTTGCTTCTGTGATAATCTTTATCACACATTCTAAATCCTCTTCTGTGGAAAGAAGCGGTGCTCCAATAGCCACCTTTTCAAAAGCACCTGCATAGTGCTCTACTGTCTTCACCACATCATTGTATTCCAACCCATTCATCAAATGCGTTGGCTGTACCACCAAATTCTTCACTTCATTGTTTACCGCCCGTTCCAACGCTTCCTTCACATTGTCAATAACCACACTATCTCGATTCTTGATGCGTTCAATGATCATCCGGCTAGTGAAAGCACGTCTTACCGAATAATCTGCGAACGCTCCTTCTATGGCATTTTCTATTGCACCGATACTCCGACATCGATTTTCATTGTAGCTTGTGCCAAAGCTTACTACGAGCAATTCTTTCTGTCCTATTTCATTTTGATTTCTTGTGTTTTCCAAATTTTCATCTCCTAATTTTATTTTGCTATTACACTTTCCCAGTTTTATTGCATAATCTCTCAATTCTTTATTTTCCCGATTGTAAGGTCCAAAATTTTCTAATGGACAATAACACTTTGCTGTCTTGTCAATCCATTGTTTCGCCAATTCCACCAGCTCTCTCTTTGCGGGGTAAAATGTTTTCGTTGCAAGTACCATACTTGCGGTAGCTTTCGCTGTGGTGTACTCTACATCCTGTGGGCTCAAAATCCCTGCCACAAAAGGAATCTTCTCTCTTTGTAGTCTATGATACACAGAAATCCCGCTTCCACCTCCGCCAATCACAAACACTTGTGGCTGAGCCTTATTCCCTTTCAAATGAATGTTTCCTGTATTTTCATCAAAAGACTCCTTAGGAATCCCATAAATTTTCTGTAGGAATCCCCCAGCAAAAATTTCTTCTGGTGTTCCTATTGCTTGTAGCTTTTCTCCTGCCACACATAAAATTTCATCCGATATTTGTCTTGCCAGCTCAAGCTCATGAAGAGACATGACAACTGCCACTGACTTTTCTCTCGCAAAGCTTCTAATTTTTTCTAACAAATCCATTTTGTAGTACAAATCAAGATAAGAGGTTGGTTCATCTAAAATCAACACTTTTGGTTCTTGACAAAAGGCGCGAGCAAGCATGACTCTCTGTCTTTGACCATCACTAATTTTCTTAAAATTCTGTTGAGCAATCTCTGTTACCTCCATATATTCCATGGCTGCCTTCATTTTTTCCTTATCCTCATTTGAGAGAATCCCAAATCTTCCCGTAAACGGATATCTACCTGTTGCTACCATGTCCTCACAAGTCATACGTTCCACCTTCATAGGACTCGTCATCACCATAGAGATTTGTTTTGCAATTTCTGACTGTTTTAGTGTCGTCATCGGGTTCCCTTGAAGTTCTATCACTCCTCCAAGACTCTTTAGTTGTCCTGTAATGGTCTTGAGTATCGTAGACTTTCCTGCTCCATTTGGTCCAATGAGAGTCAGTATCTTTCCTGGCTTTACCAAAAAGCTCACATCCGAAATCCATACTCTTTTTTCATAGCCAACCGAAACATTCTTTAATTCTATTGCTTTTTTTTTCATCATGTTTTCCTATTCCATATGTTTAACTAATCAAAACCAACTGTAAAAATCCTACCACTTTCCTCGGTGTTTCGTATCATTATTCCTTTTTACATAACATCACCATAACTACTGGAACCAGGCAAACTGCTGTGACTGAGCTGATGCTTACCTCTGTAGGTGCAAATATAGTTCTAGCGATACCATCACAAAGCATTGTAATACAACCACCTCCCAAAAAGCACGCAGGAAGTAGCGCTAAGGGCTTTGCTGTCTTCATCAATCCCTTCATCAAGTGCGGAACTGCAATTCCTACAAAAGAAATCGGTCCTGCAAAGGAGGTAACACAAGCAGTAAGAAGACTAGAGCATAAAATAATACCAATCCGAATCCCTGAAATATTGACTCCCATATTTCTAGCGTAAGCTTCTCCTAGCTGATAAGCATAAATCGGCTTAGACAAAAGAAAGGTTACTAAAAAAACTGGAAATACAATTCCCACAACACAATATAGCTCCTTCCAATTCATTCCTGAGAAGCTTCCTTGAGACCAATTGTGTAAATTCACAATATTGGAGTCTGCTGCGAAGGTTACGCACAAATCTGTAATCGCGGAGCAAATATACCCAATCATAATTCCGCAAACCACAAGAAGTGACATGCTTTCTACCCTCTTAGAAATCACCAATACAAATAACATAGATACCATAGAGCCTGCAAAGGCAGCTCCCACCATTCCCATGGAGGAAATCTGCACCCCTCTTTCCAGTAAAAATATCATAGACATTGCCACAAAAAGCTTCGCCCCTGAAGAAATTCCTAACACATAAGGACCAGCAATCGGATTTCTGAAAAAGGTTTGTAGCAAAAAACCAGAAACGGATAAGGCACCACCCAAAAACAAGGCAGCCAATACTCTTGGTAATCGTATCTGTAAAATCACCTGATAGTTCATACCAGACTTCGTTTTTCCACTTATCATCTCTAAAAGCTCACCAAAAGCTATCACATGACTTCCTACACATATATTTCCCACAAATAGGAAACATACTAAAAACATTAAACCCAAATAGGCACAAACGGTTCTTTTCATTTTTTTCTCCTACTTTAACTTCTTAAGATACGTGAAATTTTTTTCTTCTTTTTTCATTACACTGTGCAAATCCTGAATAAAAGCACAAGTTCCCGTAGATTCCTGAAAAAAATTACTTGTGGTACAGTAAACTTCATTTTCTTTGACTGCCTTAAATTCCTTGAAAATTTCATTTTTTCTAAGAAGCTCGTCTACACCTTCTAATTCACCATCTATGGTGCTGTTATAAATCAAAATATCTGCATCCTTTGCTTTGTAATAAAAGCTTTCTATTTCCATATTCATGGTGGATAACCCGTTTTCTTCTGTTTCTAATGTATTCTTTAACACATATTCTCCACCTGCTAATTCTATCATTTTAGCTATATAATCATTTGGCTTCCTAACATTGATAGCTCCATTGGTCGTACAATAAAAATACGCAACCGTTTTTCCTGTCGCTTCTTGTTCTAAAACTGGCTCGATTTGCGATACCTGTTCTTCATAAAAATCACAAGCCGCCTCCTCTTTTCCAAACAAAGCCCCATAAGCCTTCACCCATTCCAAACGTCCCAGTGGATGCTTTTCGTAGCTGGAACGTTCTACAAATACAGGGATTTTCAATTCCTCTAATTTTTCCTTCACCTCGGGATTATGATAAATCATTGTATTTTCAATTGCTAAATCACATTGTTTCTCCAACAGCAGCTCATAATCTGGTGCACTATACTTTCCTGCATATAAAAGCTTTTGTTTTTCCATAGCCTGTCTTGCTGGTTTTAAATACCAATCCTTCTTCTTTGTTCCTGTTAAGGTCACTTGAGAAAGTGCTCCCAGCTTATCTATGCAATCCATCACCGAGGTAGATACTAGGTAGGTATGCTGTATCGGCTGATTTATAACCTTTACCTCCTTTGGAAGACTCTTTGGAACTTTGGTATTCTTAGGCACAATCAAATACGTATCTCCGTTTTGAATCCGTATTACCTTATAATCACCGTAGGCCTCCAAAGAAAACTCCGTAGCATAGTTTAGCGTAGAAACTTTTTTTTCTCCCAAATACGAAAAATCTATCTTCTCCTTTTGCTTCTCGTTCGCTTCTGCCGATTTCTCGGTTTCCTTCGCATCACCATCATCCTTCTTCAAAGAGAGTTTGAGAATATATGAAATTTCATGTGGCGTACTCATTGCTGTTGTATCCGCTACCACAGGAATATCACAATCAAGCTGAGCAATAGGAATGGTAAACCTCGAAGGTTCTCCTAGCTCTGCTTCGTTTTCATATTTTTTTTCATCCACCAGCATATAATCATAATTGCTACTACTCCATATCAAAGTTGCATAGATGGTTTGTTCTTTTATCTCGATTTTCGTTGGATTCTCAAGCGTAGCCTTTCCCGTTCCTCCTGTCAAAGTGGCATAGCCTTCGTATAAGCCGTCAGTCAAAGAAAGACTCTCCACCACGTGAAGAGCCTCCTGTTTCCTTTGACCACAGCCTGTCATGGTCAGAATCAACCCCAAAAGAATCCAAACCTTTGGTAATTTTATTTTCATATTACTGTGCCTTTTCTGGATTAGAAACAGAAACCACATGATCATACCAGGTTCCCTTTTCTCCTACCAAAGCCAACTGGAAATCCTTTCCAATTTCCTCTACAGGTACATCAAAGCCATAAACCTCCTCTGTTGTTCCATCCTCATAAGTAACAGTATCGACGGTTGGCTGTAAAAGGGTGGCACCCTCTTTCTGAGCATCCTCGGCCATTCCTACATATAAATTCAAAATCTTCTTCGACACCAAACTAATGTGCATCGTCATTTTGCCATCCTTTACCGTAAGCTCTCCCTTTCCGTTTTTTGCTTCATTTACACGAAACATACTGCTATCGGTATGAAATTCTGCTGTATATACTCCGTCCTCTAGCGTAGCAGAAGCCTCTGTCTTCGTTTCCTCTTGAGCTGATATTTCGCCTAAGTCCTTAACAGCTGCTGCTGTATGCTCTACATATAATTTCTGAATTGCTTCAATTCTGCCAAGACCTTCAATTTGAGTAGAGACAGCTTCAAAGGCTCCATCGGCTTCAAACATACTCTTCCACGAATCCTCTTCATCACCTGCCATATCATTGTTTGCATGGTCACCTGCCACTACCATCAATGGTCTAAGGATAACCTTCTTGTAGCCTGCTTCCTTCACAGTTGCAATCACTTCTTCACAGGAGGTACCCTCTGGCTCTCCCTCTACTGTTCCAATAAAGACGTTCTTATATCCAAGCTGCTCCATCTGTGTCTGCATCTGACTATAGCTTACCTTAGCTGTATGAGAGGTTCCATGCCCCATCAACACAATCGCTTCCCCTGCATTTTCTGCTTCCTCTAGGCTTTCATATTCTGATGCTGAAATTGCAGCTGACACTACTGCCTCTGCCACCGCCTTCTTATCCTCATTAATAACCGCTGCATCCTCTCCTACTTCGCCAAGTAAAGGCTCTGCTACCGTCACCTTTTCAAATTTATCTTTATATTTTTCTAAAGCTTCACTTAATTCATCATATTCCGCTCCATGCATCAAATGTGTTGGCTGTACCACAAGATACTTCACACCGTTGGAAACAGCTCTTTCTAACGCCTGCTCCATATTATCAATTTTTTCATTATCTCTTGCCTGAATATGATTTATGATAATTTGAGCGGTAAACGCACGTCTCACTGACCAATCTGGGTTTTCTGACTGAATGTTTTTTTCCACCTGACTGATATCTGATACACGACTATCATTAAAGGAAGTACCAAAGCTTACTACAAGAATTTCCTTTTCTCCAATGCCATCTGCATTTAATGGATCATCCTTTGAAGCATCTCCTGTATCTCTTCCAAAATAGTCTGGATCTGCATTTTCTCCCTCTACCAATTCCTTCTGGGCATCTGTCAAAGCATCCCAAGCTGCCTTAGCCGCTTCACACTGGGCATCTGTTTGTTCTGTTCTTTGTTGTACATAGATAGCATCTATTAAGTCTGCTACCTCTTTAGCCTTTGCTTCGTCATCTACCTCTTCCTTTTCCTCAGTGACTTCGCTTTCTGGCTCTTTTGTTACTTCTGTTGTAACCTCCGCATTTTCTTTTGTGGTTTCTTTGTTTCCACAGCCTGTCATCATTCCTGCAACCATAGTACAAGATAATAACAATGCAACTACACTTTTTCTTTTCATCTTCTTGTCTCCTTTTCTTTTTAGTTACCATTAAACTATTTAGAGCAAGGCATCATATGACAGAAGCATATAGCTTCCATTCAGTACAATCAATACCTCGTGACCTGGAATTTCTTCCTGTACTATCATAACTGGCAGGTTTCCTGACTTAGGTTCATCGTAGTTATTACAGCTGGAAGCGTATATCTCCTTCTCAGTTCAAATACACCTCGGCTTATTTGAATTCCTAGCTTAGCCATGATGATAACAAAGCTCCAGCCTTCCCAAGACAAATTTGTCTCAGTGGCTTCTATGGACTACTCCCCATCACAGTGACGAGATCGTTTCAGATTCACACTGACTTCCCTTTTACCCAAATTTTGGCACCAGCTACTCTTATGTAGTTGTTACAATATTAATACTTATCACTTCTTTTGTCAATGTGGCAGATGAAAAGCACCTTAATCATAAATTTCTCCTATCTCAATATGCCGAGTTTTACAAGGTTTTACCGACTTTTCCGGGCATATGTATTTTTCAAGTGTAAACTACATATTTTTCAAAATAGTGCAAAATGTAGCAAATGGGTGCCGTGTGTAGTAGTAAAATCGTAGTAGGAATGAAAGGTAATCACTACTGCGATTTCTTGGGTTCATTTGCAAACTTTGAATCCTTGTTTTTGGTTTCACTAGGTTCAAATCTTAGGTGCATGAACCTATATGCTTGGGTGCATAATATAACAAAGGGTGTTCAAATTGGTTTCCCCATCAATCATCACACACTTTCGCTGATGAGTTCTACCACTTTTTCTATTGATGAAGCAATTGCATTTCCATTCCACCCCAAATGCCAACCTTCTTCATCAATCACGTCTGTAATTATGTAAAATGCTGTTGCAAGGCATTCTCGATATTTTGCTATTGCTACTAACCCAGCACATTCCATTTCTACACACAATGCTCCTTTCAAACAATAATCTTGTATTTGTCCCCACGTCTCATGATAACCAGCATCCGTAGTCCAATGTTTTCCACGATGTGTACAAATATCACCAGCACTTAAAAGTTGTTGTATTTCTTCTGTTAATGATAGAGATGTTTCAAGAAAATTCACATCATACCCATACAATCTTGCTACAGCAGTGTCATTAAATGCTCCTTCTGTAATTACAATATCACTAATTTTTAAATTGCTACTTATTCCACCAGCTAAACCCACATGAATAAATTCTTTCACACCACCTGCCACTAAATCTTCAGCTTGTGTAGCAATTCCAGGAGAACACATTTTCCCTTTAATAAAGCCAATTTGTGGATTGTTCTTAAACACATATAAATCTCCACCTAGAGGATATTTATACTCTCCATATCCCTTTTCAAGCATCGTATCATAAATATCATCAGCTAAAAGAAATACTCTTTGGGGCACCTGAATAGTATCAATGTCAAATCCTTTATTCTTCAATTCCACTTTCACTAATTCTCGTGGCTCTGTCATTACTTTTTCTCTTGTCACTTTGTTCACACCTTCTTCATCACTTAATTTTTAATCAGTCTGTGTATTTCATCTATTAATTTCTAAATAAAGAATTTACTTCGTCCTTGTGATTAAATTCAAGCTTTTTATTTTGATAACGTTCTTCTCCACAATCTAAGAATCTTTATCTACAGCATTCATCAATTTATCAAAATCGCTCTGATACGATTTATCCTGAAGCACTCTGTATTTTTCAAACTCGCTCTCAGCAAATTCTTTTGCAATAGCAGCAGTCACCTTTCCCTTATTCTCTAATACTTCAGCATCATTGAAACGCAAAAATGCATCCAACTTTGTTTTCCAATCTTCCATTGTCATTGGTATTTGTCTTCTCGCTTGCCTAGTCGCATAATCCAGATACATTGTCACAATTTCATTTAATTCTGTAATTTCTTCTCTTTCCAAATAATTCTTTGCTATTGACACATCTGTCTTGACAATTTTCCCACCAGGTGCATTCTTCCATGAAGTTAGCCCCATATGTTCCTTTTCGTGATTTGCTCTATTTACAATCATTTCTGCTGCTGTCATTCCATGAACTGCGTAATGCATTTTATTTTGAACTGTCGCATAGAAATTCTTCGTTGTCAAAGCATCTTTGTCATAATCAACTGCCGTTGCATAAATATCTGTAATCTTTTGATAAAATCTCCTTTCGCTAGCTCTGATTTCTTGAATTTCCGCAATCAAATGTTCAAAATAATCTTCATCAAAAATCTGTCCATTGATTAATCGATTTTTATCCAAAACATATCCTTGCTTAGCAAAAGTATCAATCACCTTTATAGCCCAGCTTCTAAACTGAGTTGCTCTTTCAGAATTTGTTCTATAACCGACGGCTATAATTGCAGACAAGGAATAAAACTTATATTGATATGTTTTACCATCATCTGCAGTTTGTGCAAATTTTGCACAAACTGAATTTTCATCCAATTCTTTTTCCTCAAATATATTCTTTAAGTGCTTTGTAACCACACTTCTGTCTACGTCAAATAGTTGAGCTATTGCCTTTTGTGTTAACCAAACATCCTGATTTTGCACCCTAACTTCTATTCCATCTTCCCCTGCATCTCTAGAAAAAACGAGGAAGTCCACAGTACTATTTCGTATTTGAATTTCTTTTTTCACTTCGTTCATCAATTTCTATTCCTTTCACAAATTCCATCATTTCCATATTTATAAACCTGGAAATCATTTCTCTATAAAGTGCCTCAACCATATCTGGATTTGCTCCGTATTGTTCCGCTTTTAATCTAACCTTAGATATTACCTTTTCAACACGCCCTGTGTCTTTTACGCCATCTTCATCTTTCTTGAATGCTGAAGCCTGAACAACATATGTACCTCGTTCTGCTATAAGCTTAATTATCTCACTATCAATTCTATCTATGTTTTCTCTTACTTGTTCTAAACTTTCACATTTCATTTTTCAATTCTCCTTCTTTATCTGCCCTAAAACAGAATTATTACCTCTCATATTTTACATCCTTTAACGATTTATCTGAATACATTTTAACGAACCCTTTATACCTTATAACGATTTACCTGAACATTTTAACGATTTCACAAATGCACATAAATTAAAGCTTTAGGGTATTTCAACTACTCTCTTCCCCGGATAACTACTAAACCTTTTAACGAAATTACTACTTACTACTCTGCACCCAAAGAATGTATAAAACTTGTTTTGCATTCCATTATTCGTAGCAATACCGTAGTCTGCACTCTTGCCTCTAGCCGTACTATGCACCATTTTGCCCCATAATACCCTAATTTGCAAAACATCCATCAGCATTGCCGTGGCAGATGAAAAGCATCTTAATCATAAATTTCTCCTATCTCAATATGCCGAGTTTTACAAGGTTTTACCGACTTTTCCGGGCATTCGATTTTTTCAAGTGTAAACTACAGGCATATCTTTATTCTGGTTCCTTTTCGTTTGTCACCTTAACTGCTTTTGCCATATCTAATCGACTAATAGATGTAATAAATTCATCATTTACTTTAAAATTAGTTGGTACGATATGCCCTTTATACTCATAAATTGTACAATACCAATTTTCCAATACATAAGTCGGATTCCAATACACTCCTTTCATTTCATATCGCTTATCCCCATATTGAATAACAAGTATGTATGTCTTTACGGTTATTCCAGTTCCTTTACCATGTTGTATATGATCCCAGCCCTCTCGAATATCAATTACCTTTGCTACATGTTTTGTCCCTTTTTTTATTATTACTCTCCTATAGAAGCTTGAGCAAACTGGAACAACTATACCTAGAGAAATATAAATATCATCTAAAATTGATAAAATACAAATAAACCACCATCTAAATTGTGAAGGATTATTTATACCTTGTTGTATCATATAAACCGTAAAATAAATGAATGGCAGAAGTAAACTAATATAAAGAACAAATGTAAAAATAATAGATGATACAGTTGAACCTATTAGTTCTTCTTTATAAATGTCGTTTTCTTCGTTTTGCAAATCCTCCATAAAATATCCCCCTCTCACCATATTCACACTGACATCGATATTCCGTATTTACTCCATCATGTATTTTTAATTTTCTCTGCCAATTCCTCTAGATAGACATATCTTTCCATTTTTTCCTCTAGCTTTTGTTCCGTTTCTTCCTTCTCCTTGGAAAGTTCATTTAATTTCACAAAATCTGTTGCAGCCTTCAAAATGAATCCATCTAATTCCTCCACACGAAGCTCAAGCTTTTCAATCTCCTCCTCAATGGTTTCATATTCCTTTTGCTCTGCATAAGTAAACTTAAGCTTCTTTTCACGAGGTCTATCCTTATAGGCCTGTGCAGCTTCCTTTGAGGATTTTTTGCTGATTGACACACCAATTTCTTCCAAAGAATTTCCTGTTTTTTCTAGGTAATCTGAATAGCCACCTTCATATTGTGTAAGCTTTCCACCTTCCAATGCAAAGATTCGATCTACAACCTTATCTAAAAAGTATCTATCATGACTTACAGTTATCACAATTCCATCAAAATGATCAAGGTAATCCTCTAGGATGCCTAAGGTCTGTATATCCAAATCATTGGTAGGCTCATCTAAAATCAAAACATTCGGTGCCTCCATTAAAATCTTCAACAAATATAATCTACGCTTTTCTCCTCCTGAAAGCTTTTCAATTTTCGCATATTGTAAAGCACCCTCAAATAAAAAACTTTCTAGCATTTTAGAAGCTGAGATGAGCCCCTCCTCCGTTCTCACAAACTCTGCTGTTTCCTTAATATAATCAATTACCCTCATAGTAGGATCTAGCTTTTCGTTTTCTTGAGAAAAATATCCAATTTTAACCGTAGGTCCCACCTGAACCTCTCCACTATCTGGTTGCAATTCTCCCACAAGAATCTTCATTAAGGTACTCTTCCCTGCACCATTATCGCCTACAATGCCGATTCTATCTGTTCTCAAAAAAATATAAGTAAAATCAGAAAAGAGCGTTCTATTTCCAAAGCTCTTGGAAATATCACTCACCTCAATGGTTTTCTTCCCTAATCTAGAAGCTACAGAGCTCATCTCTACCTTTGCCTGCTGATCCGGTCTTTTATTGGTGGCACTCAAAGTTTCAAACCGTTCGATTCTTGCCTTTTGTTTTGTGGAGCGTGCCTGGGCACCACGGCGAATCCACTCCAATTCATTGCGCAGTATGTTCTTGTTTTTCTGATAAGTAGCAAGCTCCATATCTTCCCTTTGGGATTTCAATTCCAAAA
Organism: uncultured Lachnospiraceae bacterium; assembly: GCA_902767135.1. Classification (GTDB taxonomy): domain Bacteria; phylum Bacillota; class Clostridia; order Lachnospirales; family Lachnospiraceae; genus RUG11237. Next base: position 65,042 of record CACXGE010000038.1, read on the forward strand.
AGCCTGCAAAATTGGTTTCATAGCTATACAATTTCCCCTTGTCTATCTCCACAATCTTGTTGCAGACTCTGTCTAAGAAATAGCGGTCATGGGTTACCATAATCAGAGCACCCTTTCGGGCTTTTAAATAATTTTCCAGCCACAACACCATAGCATTATTTAAGTGGTTGGTAGGCTCATCAAGAATTAAGATATCACAGGGCTTTAACAAAGCTGCAGCCAGTGCCACCTTCTTTTTCTGTCCTCCAGATAGTTCTGCCACAACGGCATCATAATTATCAAATCCCAGGATATTCAAAATACGTTTGCTCTCTCCTTCGATTTCCCAGTGTGCTCCATCTTTTGCATTTAACTGTGCTACATAATCATATATGGTAATGCCCTTGGGAAATTCCGGATTCTGTGGAAGATAATTGATGACCACGTGATTTCCCATGACAATCTCTCCCTCATCTGCCTCCTGTACCCCGGCTAAAATCTGCAGCAAAGTAGACTTTCCGGTTCCGTTGATTCCGATCATACCAATCTTTTCTTTGTCATCAATACTAAAATCTGCGTTATTTAGTAATACTTTATCCGTATGTGCCTTTGTTACATTTGTTGCAGTTAATAAATTCATATCCTCGGTTCCTTCCTGAACATCTTTTATTTCATATAACGATGCATCTTATCCAAAATTTTATCCAAAATTTCCTTGGCTACCATCTCTTTTGACATCTGCGGCAGTTCTACTGCATCATCTTTGGTAATCATAGTCACTACATTGGTATCCGTTCCAAAGCCTGCACCTTCCACCTTTAAATTGTTTGCCACTATCATATCAATATTTTTGCGTTCCAGTTTAGCTCTGGAATTTTCCAGCATGTTCTGCGTTTCCATAGAAAATCCGCATAAAAATTGCCCTTCTCTTCTATGTTCTCCTAAATATTTCAGAATATCTGTAGTGTTTGTTAATTCTAACACGGTAGCTGCTCCCTTTTTCTTAATCTTCTCCTCTGCCGTTGTCACAGGTGTAAAATCAGCCACCGCTGCCACCTTAATAATAATATCCTGATTTGGCTGTTCCTCTTTTACCACCTCAAACATATCCTGGGCACTTACTACAGGAATCACTTTCACAAATGGTGGTAATGGCACAGATACGCTACCTGCAACCAGGG
>CACXGE010000039.1 GCA_902767135.1 uncultured Lachnospiraceae bacterium
CTGGTGTCACTGGTATTACCGACTGAGTTGGTGTCACTGGTCTCACTGGCTGAGTCGGTGTCACTGGTCTTGTCGGCTGTGTTTCCATCACTGGTGCACCGATATCAACCCGTGGTCTGGAATTCACTTCCGCCGATTGCACTGGCTTGGCTGCCACTGGTTTTGCAGCGCTGTAATTTACGTTCTGCCCTACTTCTTCAATCCCTGTGGCAATAATAGTCACAGTTGCCTCATCTGCCCGATTCTCATCATAAGAAGCACCAAAGATAATATTGGTATCCGCTCCTGTCAGCTCCTGAACATAAGAAGCTGCATCCTGTGCATCCCAAAGTGTAACTCCACCGGACACATTCAGAATCACATCTGTAGCACCATGAATCGTTGTCTCAAGCAATGGGCTGGCAATGGCAATCTTAGCTGCTTCCAATGCCTTTTTGTCATCTCCTTTTGCCTGTCCAATACCAATATGGGCAATCCCCTTATCTTTCATTACTGTCTGGATATCCGCAAAGTCAAGGTTAATCAAGTCCGCCTTGTTAATCAAGTCTGTGATACCCTGTACAGACTGCTGCAATACCTCATCTGCTTTGCGAAGAGCATCTGGCATTGTCGTTCTTCTGTCCACAATCTCCAGTAACTTATCATTTGGAATGACAATCAGTGTATCTACATTCTCCTTCAGCCTTTCAACTCCACTTAATGCATTTGACATACGTGTCTTTGCTTCAAAACGGAAAGGCTTTGTCACAACACCTACGGTAAGGATTCCCATATCCTTTGCAATTTTGGCAACCACCGGTGCTGCTCCGGTTCCGGTTCCACCACCCATTCCACAGGTTACAAACACCATATCTGCTCCGGAAATTGCATTGCGAATCTCTTCTGCACTTTCCTCTGCTGCCTTCTCTCCAACCTCAGGCTTTGCACCTGCGCCTAAGCCTTTGGTTAATTTTTCACCAATCTGTAGTGGTACTGGAGCCTTACATAACTGTAACGCCTGCTTATCTGTATTTACTCCAATAAATTCAACACCTGTAATCTGTTCATCGATCATTCGGTTTACTGCATTATTTCCTGCACCGCCTACACCGATAACCACGATTCTGGCTGTTGGTTCTGACTCATTTGATAATATTTCAAGTTGCAAGGTACTTCCTCCTTCTTCCCTCATGAATATCTATGTAATCGTATCTTTTCGGATACACTTTTTCACAGTTATACTCATTTTCAATTCTCAATTCTTTTCATAGGTAATATAATATATTTTTTTTGCAAAATAATCAATACTAATTTTTAAATTTTTGCAAATTTCTTTTCATTATTTCGAAATAATTGTTATTCACTCTTCTTAAATGTGATATTTTTCATATCCTCATCATAATTTTCCATATGCAAGGTTCCCTTCATTCCTTCCAAGTCTGGAAGCAATTGTTTTAATTCTACAAATTTCTCATCATCCTCCACATCTCTGCCCAGCATTACATTTGCCTGATCAAAATTCAAAGTTACCGACAAATCCTTGGCAAAATATATTCCATCCGGTTCAATCTCATACTTGTCCAAGAGTTTTGTCAAATTCAAAATTTTCTTAAACACGTCCTCCTTTTCCACCGGAAGTTTTTCATACAGCTTAACGCTGTCAAAATGTATGCCTTTTACCTGTGGTATATTATCCATTTTTTTGGTGGTAGCCTCCACCACTACACCATCCTTATCAAAATAGAGATGGTATCCTAAATGCTTAACATATCCAATAATATCCTTTTCATAGACCTTTATTTTCACAGTATGTCGGTCAAGAATGCTAACTTCTACATTGTCAATAAAGGGAATATCTGTAATTCCTTTTCGCTGCACCCGCCAATAAAAATATACCGAATTGTAATCCATTCTGCTACTCATTACCAATTCTTTTATTTCCTTCTTGGTATAATGTTTATTCCCGATAACCTTCACCTTGGTAATGGTACACATTTGAATAAACACCACACCTAAAAGCAACAGAACAACACAGATAATCAGAGCAATCCAGAGTTTTTTATATTTTCGTAATTTTTCCATTTTTTACTCCATCTCTTTTAATCGAATCTGACTGGATACTCTGAGAACTAAGGCTACCTCCCCAATCAAAAAGCTTACAGAAGTTCCACCATAGCTGATAAATGGCAAAGAAATACCTGTATTAGGCATAGAGTTAGTTACCACCGCTACATTTAAGATAACCTGTATGGCAATCTGTGACATCACTCCTACCACCAGCAATGCTCCAAATAAATCCGGAGCATTTCCTGCAATCACCATCATTCTCCAAATCATCAAAATAAACATAATCAGAACCGCAACGGCACCAAATAACCCCAGCTCCTCACATATAATAGAAAATATCATATCATTTTGTGCCTCTGGTAGAAAGTTTAACTTCTGCATACTCCCCCCCAGACCTTTTCCCAAAAAGCCTCCGGAACCAATGGCATACAACGCCTGCAACGTCTGGAAAGCTGTGGTATCTGCGTACTCTTCCGGATTCAACCATGCAATAATTCTGGCAGCACGGAAACCGCCTCCACTGCCTGCACTAAGCCGTATGATATTTACCGCCACAACGCCAAGAATACCGGCAACCGCTACCAATGCCACATATAGTTTATAGTTTTTTGTTATTACAAAGATAATACAAAAAGTGATTCCCGCTATAATCAGGGCAGAACTAAGATTTCTTGTCACAAGGAGAATCAAAGCAGAAACCAATCCTCCTACAAAAAACAACAGGATAACTCCCTTAGGTGTGCGTGCCATTCTCCCCATGGCACAAATCACCGTTGCCAAAATCAAAATTACTGCCAGTTTTGCAAGCTCTGCAGGCTGAAAAGAAGAAATTCCCAAATTCAGCCATCTTCTAGCTCCATTTGCTTCAATTCCTAACGGTGTCATAACAAGAAGAATGGCTATAATAGAGCCAATATAAATCAAAAATGAAAATTTACTCCAAACATGATAATCACAAAAGAGGAACACTGCACTGATAACAACTCCAACAGCGATTCCCATAATTTGGTTTTTCACATAACGGTACGCATCCTGAAAAGTATCCTGAGCCTCATAGGAGCTGGCAGAATAAATCATCACCACACCAAAACACAACAAGAAAATGGTGATAAATAACAAACTATAGTCAAAATAACTTTCTTTCTTTTTGGGTTTCTTTTTATCCAGGGTACTCCTTCCCCTGTTCTCATATCTCTCTTCCATTTTTTCACATCCAATCTGCCGCTAATTTTCTGTTTTGTATCTGTTTTGTATCTGTTTTGTATCTGTTTTGTATCTGTTCTGAAACCACTGAACAATTACTCTGTTTTCTCTATCCCTAAATATGGTAATATATTTTCAAATAACTCTTTTATCACCGGAGCTGCAATCAATCCTCCATAATACATCCCCTCTGGCTTATGAATGATAACCATGGCAAGCACTTGGGGATTGTCTGCTGGCGCAAATCCTATAAAGCTGGAAATATATTTCCCGCTGCCTCTTGGCAACGTCTGGGAGGTCGCTGTTTTCCCTCCAATTCGATATCCTTCTATAAACCCCTTATTACCTCCTCCATTCTCTACCACCTGTTCCAAGCCAAACCGCATTTTTTCTGAGGTGTCCTCTGACAAAACCTGCTTGGAAGAATAACAGAATTCCTTTATAATTTTTCCATTTGAATCCTCCACATCCACAGCAAAATGGGGGGTAATACGCTTCCCTCCATTGATTACGGTACACACCGTTGTTGCCATTTGAATCGGCGTCACCTGAAAGGACTGCCCAAATGACATGGTAGCAAGTTCCACTGCACCTACATTTTCTTCTTTGTGCATAATGGTTGCTGCCTCTCCCGGCAAATCGATTCCTGTTTTTTTCATAAGACCAAACTGGTTGAGATATTTGTAAAAATCATCTACCCCCAGTCTTGCCCCTACTTGAATAAAAACCGGGTTGCAGGAGTTCTTCAGTCCATCCAGAAAAGTTTCTGAACCATGCCCACCCACTTTATGGCATCGGATACGACGATCCTCCACCACACAAGCCCCACCACAATGAAATTGGTCTTCAAAGGTAACTTTATGACTTTCGAATGCCGCAGATGCGGTAAATACTTTGAATATGGAACCCGGCTCATAGGTATCATTAATACAGGTGTTTCTCCACATTTTATTTAATAATTGGGTTTGGTCGGCTTCATTCTCTGCTACATATAATACATCATCTGTATCTATGGTATATGGTTCATTTAGATTAAATTCAGGTACATTCACCATTGCCAATATCTCTCCGTTGCTTGGCTTCATAACAATCATTTCCACCCGATCAGCATTTTTCTTTTGGCGGACTTTTTCAGCAAGCTGCTGAGCATACATTTGTATATTTTTATCTATACTGATTCTTAGATTATTCCCTGGAACCGCCTCCTGTCTTCGTTCTCCCTTTTCCTGAAGCTCAATCCCTTTGGCATCTGTCATGGTGAGAATCATGCCATTTGTCCCCTTTAAATACGCCTCGTACTTAACCTCCAATCCAATAATTCCCTGGTTATCGCCTCCTGTAAATCCCAATACCTTTGATGCAAAGGTATTGTAGGGATAATTTCTTTTAAAATCCTCATCTACTTTTACACCATCTAAGTCATAATTTCTGATTTTATCACCGATTGATTTTTCCACATTAGAGGCAATTTTTTCTCTTGCCGAAATCTTTTCCACCTTTTTCCTTAGAATTTCTTTCTCTATTCCCAGTTCTTCATGGAGAATCTGAATTACTTTCTCTTTGTCCTTAAGCTGGCTATGTATCACAGAGATTGTGCAGACTGTTTTGTTATCTGCAAGCACCTCCCCGTTCACATCCAGAATCTTACCTCTGGCTGCCTTGATGGAACGTTCTCTTTCGTGTAGTTCTATAGCCTTTTCTTCATAATACTCACCTTCAAAAATCATTACATATCCAAGGCGAACACATAATCCTACAATCACTATCATATAGAGGGTTGCTAACACAAGCAGCTTCTTTCGATGAAAAGATCTATATTTCTCCATAATTTTCCCCAACATCTTGCTTATGTTATCTTATGTTTTTCAATTCTTTTATATGCCCTGGAATTTCTGTTCATAATGTACCTTCTCTATTGACCCTCAGCTCCTTCTCCTGTCTGAGGTTGCGTTGTGTTGCCGCCTTCCTGTCCCATGGTACTATAATCCGGGTCTAAATTATCCCCGGTTTCCGGGTCATAAAACGGATCCTGTGCTACCGGTGTCACGCTGGCCCCAGGAGTCACACTAAGCCCCGGAGTTACACTGATTCCCGGAGTTACACTGACTGTGGCGCTGTTTGTATCATCCCCGACCGAATTTCCTTCTGTTTGATTTTCCTCTGTGTTACCGGAAGGTCCCGTCTGGGCGCCCTGCTCTTGTTTTTGTTGTTCCATTTCCTCCAATTCCTCTTTGGTGTATTCCTGATCCGGGAAAATATTCATATATGGAAGAACATCTGTCATAATCTCCTTGGCAAGTGTGGTAGCATATTTACTCTGTGACTGTGGTTCAATATTTGGTCTGTCTATTACCACATACACAACCACCTGTGGACTATCTGCAGGTGCATATCCAATAAAGGAAATCAGATAATTTTTCTTATCACGTCCCACACGTTCTGCCGTACCTGTTTTACCCCCCATAGTATATCCCGGAACTCTTGCACTCCTACCGGTACCATTTTGAACTGTCTCATACAGATAACTGCGTATTTTTTCACTGGTTGTCTGGGAAATTGTCTGACGTACAGGAGTAAAATCTGTGGTCTCTACCGTTCCGCCACTTGCTGCTGTAATCTTTTTTACTACATGAGGCTGGTAATAATATCCTCCGTTGATGATGGAAGAAAAACCAGCAAACATTTGAACCATATTTACATTAAAATTCTGTCCAAAGGAATTTGTGGCCAAATCCGTAGGCCCCATCTTTTCTTTGCTGTATATCAATCCACTTTCCTCGCCCGGCAAATCAATGCCTGACTTGTAGCCAAAGTTAAAAACAGACTGATATTTACAAAATATATCCTTTCCAATGGTAGATGCCATCTGCATCAGGGCATCATTACAGGAATTTGAAATGGCATCAGCTATGGTTTCCTGACCATGACCGCTACGGTTTACACATTTTATGTTATAACCACCCACCTCCTGTGCTCCATCACAATAATAGGATTCATTTCCTGTCATTTTTCCTGACTCTATCCCCGTTGCCACAGTAAAAGGCTTTGCAGTAGAACCTGGCTCATAATTTTCGGAAATGCAAAAATTTTTCCACCGACTATTTAGAGCCTTTGTGACCTCTTCATCGCTCAATCCTTCTAATCCCTCGATATTTTTGGGATCGTTTAAATCAAAGCCCGGACTTGAGGCCATAGCAAGAATTTCGCCATTGTTAGGATCTCCGATCATCACACCGATATTTTCTGCTCCATCCCCTTCCCTTGCCTCGTTTTTATGGGTCTCATTAAATTTCTTTATGTGCTTTTCAACGATTTGCTGAATATTCACATCAATGGTAGATACAATAGTATTTCCATTCGTTGCATCTTTTACCGTTCGTTCCAAGTCGGAGTCAGAATTTAGGTATCCATATTCCCTGCCATTGATTCCAGTAAGATATTCATTATATTTTTCTTCTATTCCAAACATACCCTGGGTTCCTGTTCCTAAGGTAAACCCAATCAAATCACTGGCAAGTTCATTATATATATACTTTCTGGTATATTCCTTTTCAAACCAGACACCGTTGATATAAGAATTTTTTTCCGCCTTCATCTCTTCAAACTTTTGCATCTGGTCATAAGGAACCTGTTTCATCAATACATAATACTGGCAGGTGGGATTGTCTGTAACAATTTTCCTCACCTCAGATTCCTCGGCACCAAAACATTTCACAATTGCATTGATGGTAGGCCCAATGCACTTTCCCTGACTTGCAGTATTCATAACCTTACAGTCAAGAATTACATTGTATACCTCTTCACTGGTGGCCAGCACGGTTCCCTTTCTGTCAACAATATCTCCCCGTTTCGCCACGATGGTTCTACTATTGTAATTCTGGTGTCCCAGAACAATTTTACTATACTCTTCTCCATCATTCATGTTAATATATGTCAGTCTTGCAGACAAAGCAAACAAAGCCAGCACGAGTATTATAAATAATACAGCCAGCTTTGATTTCATATATCTTTTAAATTTATCTTTTGCAAACTCCGAATACTTGTCTTCTTTCCTTTTTTTCATTTTAATACCCTGACCTAACGTTTTAAAAGATGTAACGTAACCATTTCGTAGAGGTCTTAGCATTTTCTGCTAAGACCGTAAAATCATCTACACATTCTACAAAAACCATACAACAGTTGTATTACTTTACATCCTCGTACTGTCTAAAATATTCTGCATCCTTGTCCTGATACAATACCACTTGATCTTCACTGGCGTAAACCATTCCCAATTCCTCCATTGCAATTCTCTTAATCTCTTCCAGATCAATGGAATTATTCACACGGCTTAACTCTGCATCATTGGCAATTTTCTGTGCTGATAAATCTGATTCTAAGTTGGCAATTGTCTTCATGTCCGAAGTAATTTGTGAGCGCAACTGGATATAATGAAAACAAATCACAAACGATACAATCGATGCCACTGTCAGGAATGCCACATATGCTGGATTCATATGTCCCATTCGTTCACGGTTTTTTCGGATTGCCACACGACTATTATGTTTTTCTACGTCAATATTTTGGTTGTCGGGCACTCCCTGAAATTTACGTACCGTATTTCCATCTACGTAGGAATTACTGTTTTTCATACGATTTACATTGCTATATCTTCTACTTTTCTGTTCCATTGTCTACACCCCTCTCCTGGCTATTTCTTAAAAATACTCTAAGCTTCGCACTCTTTGCTCTGGAATTTTCCTGTAATTCCTGTTCGCTTGGCAAAATCGGCTTTCTTGTCACTACTTTTCCTAAACTCTTTCTCCCACATACACACACTGGAAACTCCGGTGGACAGATACAGGGATTTTCATTTTTTCGAAAGTTACTCTTTACAATTCTGTCTTCTAGAGAATGGAATGTGATGATACTTAAATGACCATCTTCATTTAATAAGTCTATCATGTCATCCAATGTATTTTCCAACACTTCCAGTTCCTTGTTTAATTCGATACGTATGGCCTGAAAAGTTCTCTTGGCAGGATGTCCACCTGTTGCACGGACTTTTGCAGGAATTGCATTTTTTATTAACTCCGTTAATTCCTCCGTTGTTTCAATGGGTTTTACACTTCTTCCTCTCACAATATGTTTCGCAATATTTTTTGCAAAACGATCCTCACCATAGTCTCGGATAATACGGAATAGTTCCATTTCACTGTACTCATTGACAATGTCCTTTGCAGTCATAGACTGCCTTTGATCCATTCTCATGTCCAAGGGTGCATCCACTCTGTATGTAAATCCCCGTTCCGCATGGTCCAACTGATAAGAAGAAACTCCTAAGTCTAAAATTATGCCATCAACCTTTTCCATCCCAATCTCACCAAGTTTCTGCTTCATGTCACAATAATTGCTTCGTATGATTGTTACCTTTTCTTTGTGATCCTTTAATCGTTCTGTTGCCGCTTTTATGGCAGCTTCATCCTGATCGATACCAATTAGCCTTCCCTGGTTTGACAATCTTTTGCAAATTTCCAGGGAGTGACCCCCACCTCCTAATGTACCATCAACATAGATTCCATCCGGCTTAACATTTAAGGAAGAAACCGTTTCTTCTAACAACACTGATTTATGTGAAAATTCCATATATCCTCCTACAATCTCTGGATTGTTACTGTTCACAGATTCCTGTGTCCGGTAACCTGAATTTTACTGTATTTATTCCGTATCTACCCGATCCGAAACAAACATCCATTAAAAATTAATTCCTAGTTCCGCCATACTTTCGGCAATCTCTTCCATATCATCGTAGGTACAGCTTGCATCCCATTTTGCCTTACTCCATATTTCCACTCTGCTGGCTACGCCCACCAGAACTACATCTTTTTCCAGTTCGGCAAACTCGCGCAAAACTCCTGGTATGAGAATTCTCCCCTGCTTGTCTATCTCACAGGTAGTTGCCCCTGCCATGAAAAATCTTGTCATTTTTCTTGCGTTTTGGTTGGTAAATGGAAGAGCACGTAATTTCCCTTCGAAACTGGTCCATTCATCGTTGGTATAAACACACAAACAACCGTCCAATCCCTTCGTGATTACAAAGCTTTCTCCTAACTCTTCACGAAACTTGGCCGGTACAATCAATCTACCTTTTGTATCAATTGTGTGGTTATACTCCCCCATGAACATCTTTCTCACCACTTTCTTCCACCGGGACACACTTTTCATCCACTTTCCACCACTTGTACTCATATTTTATATGAATATCTAAAAAAATTCAAGTACTTTCTTGTCAACACAATTCACTAAAATCTGGAAATTTTGTGTATTTTTCAACAAAAAAAGGCGAAAGATTAGAATATCTTGTACATTCTAACCTTTCACCTACTATATGTGGTGTTGATAACTTTATAAATTTTCTTTTTTCTTTTTTAGTTTATCCACAATGATCATGGCAATTCCCACCACCACAAGAACCACTGCCAATAACTGGGATACCCTGATACCCACCCCGGGCACCATCAGGGAGTCTGTTCTCATACCTTCAATCCAGGCTCTACCCAAACCATAACCGATAAAATACCAGGATAACAGTTCTCCTTCAAAGGCCTTCTTTTTCTTAAAGATAAGAATCAAAAGCAAAATCATAAGATTCCAGACAGATTCATACAAAAACGTAGGATGAACCTGTATATAACCCACACCTTCTGTGACATGAGCCAAAATATTCTCTGTCAAATCTCTTTGTCTAACCATAGTCAGTGGTAGTCTCATAGCAAACAATCCATCGGTATAATCACCAAAAGCTTCCCGGTTGGCAAAATTTCCATATCTTCCCAAAATCTGTCCGATGAGCAATCCTGGAATGATGGTATCTGCCAATTGAAAAAACGAAAGTTTTTTTATTTTCGAAAAAACATAGACGGTCACTATGCCTGCAATCACACCACCATAGATTGCCAGCCCTCCACCACGTATATTAAATACGCTAAGGAAATCGTCTTTGTAAATGTCCCAGGAAAATATCACATAGTATATCCTGGCTCCAACGACAGAACATAGAATCAGCCAAACAAATAAATCCCAATATGTTTCCTTATTTTGTCCCGTCTTCTCTGCCTCTCTTAAGCAGTAACACAAGGCCAGAAACATCCCCAGCCCAATAATCACACCGTAAAAAGCGATCGATATGCCCAAAATGGAAAAAGACTTTGGCACATAGTCTAAATATATTCCCAGATTTGGAAAACTAATACTATAATCATTCATATTTTTTAAACGTTGAATCTAAAGAGAATCACGTCTCCATCCTTTACAACATATTCCTTACCTTCTACACGCACCAGCCCTTTTTCCTTGGCCGCTGCAGTAGATTTGCAATCTAACAAATCCTGATAATTGACAACTTCAGCCTTGATAAATCCTCTTTCAAAGTCCGTGTGAATCTTACCTGCCGCCTGTGGCGCTTTTGTTCCTACCTTGATTGTCCAAGCCCTGCATTCGTCTTCTCCTGCTGTCAGATAGCTGATTAATCCTAAAGGAGAATAGCTTGCTTTGATTAGTTTTTCAAGCCCAGATTCAGATAAACCTAAATCTTCTAAAAACTCCTGCTTTTCATCGTCATCTAATTCTGCAATTTCCTGTTCAATCTGTGCACAGATGACAAACACCTCACTGTTTTCCTTCTTTGCAAATTCTCTTACCTTGGCTACATTTGGATTGCCTGCCGCATCATCTGCCAACTCATCTTCTGCCACGTTTGCCGCATAAATTACCGGCTTTGCTGTCAAAAGTCCATATTCCTTGAAGTATGCCTCTTCGTCTTCATCTAAAAGTTCAAAAGTACGGGCTGAATTGCCTGCCTCCATATGAGCCTTTAATCTTTCCTGCATTGCTGCTTCCTTCTGTAAGGTTTTATCCATTCTTGCCGCCTTGCTAAGTTTGGCATATCTACGTTCCAGAATTTCCATATCAGAGAATAAAAGTTCAAGGTTGATGGTTTCGATATCTCTGATTGGATCAATACTTCCGTCTACATGAACTACATTGGAATCCTCAAAGCAACGAACCACATGGACAATAGCATCACATTCACGGATGTTGGCAAGAAACTGATTTCCCAATCCCTCTCCCTTGGATGCACCTTTCACCAAACCTGCAATATCAACAAACTCAATCACTGCGGGAGTTACCTTTTTCGAATGATACAAATCTCCCAACTGCTTCAAACGTTCATCCGGTACAGTGACAATACCCACATTAGGATCAATGGTACAGAATGGATAATTTGCAGATTCTGCTCCTGCCTTTGTCAACGAATTAAATAATGTACTTTTTCCCACATTTGGTAAACCTACGATTCCTAGTTTCATTTCTATATAATCTCCTTTAAAATCCTTTATTTTACGGTGTTTTTCGATAGCCCTTATTGACTGGTGCCACATTTAGTGCCACATTTTCAAATCAAATTAAGGGAATCAGCAACTAAATCAATTTCTCTTTGC
>CACXGE010000040.1 GCA_902767135.1 uncultured Lachnospiraceae bacterium
ACTGAAACCTCGCGTAATGAGCATTCATCCAGTCAGCATTTTTTGCTGGTGCTACGGCTGGAGATGCAACTTCTGTGTAAGCAGAATATGCCATATGCGCCAGGCTGCATGCTTTCTAAGCAGTCTCGGACAAAGCCGGCTGAAAGGAGAAAAAGCAGTGCCTTCGGACATCAGACTCTACTGATATCATAACACAGGATTAACTATAAATAAATGTAACTATTGACCGTATAGATGGGAATTGGATGAGGGGAGTTCCTCTTAGATGTCCTTACCTCTATACCATAAAAAGAATAAGTCTGTAAGCTAATTATCATTGCTTACAAACTTATTATACGAGGAGGCATAGGTATGAATCAGGTAAATGATCGTTCAAGAGATATTGGTGAATTTATTCCGGGAGCAGATGACGATATGCTCATCTGCCGTTGCGAAGAGATTACAAAAGGAGAAATTAGAAAAGCTGTCCACGAAGGAATGTGGACATTGACGGAGATTAGAAGATATTTGAGAACCGGCATGGGATTATGTCAGGGACAGACCTGTGCCAAGCTGGTAAAGGGAATTGTGGCAAAAGAACTTGGGGTTTCACCTGCAGAGTTGGAACCTGCAACAAGTCGTGCACCAATGAGACCTACAGAAATGAGAATCCTTGCAAAAGAGTCAGAAGAAGACATATAGGTTTCGAAAGGAGATAGTAGTTATGGGAAATACAGCAGATGTGGTAATTGTGGGTGGTGGTATTATCGGATGTGCCATTGCCTACTACTTAGCCAAAAAGGATAAAAGTGTAATTGTGCTGGAGGGAAGCGACCATATTGGTAATGGAGGTTCTTCCAGAAATGGTGGAGGCGTCCGTCAGTCTGGTCGTGATCCTAGAGAATTACCGTTGGTAATGTATGGAATTCAGCATTTGTGGCCAAATCTTTCGGAGGAGTTGGAAGTGGACTGCGAATATCATCAGGATGGAAATCTTCGTCTTGGAAAAACAGAGGAACATAGAAAAATTCTGGAAGGTTTAACAAAGCGGGCACAGTGTGTTGGTTTGGATGTAAGAATGATTGATGGAGATGAAGTTCGTAAAATCAATCCATATTTATCCGATGAAGTCACTTGCGCCAGTTGGTGTCCAACGGATGGTCATGCAAATCCGTTAACTACAACTTTGGGATATTATAAAACAGCCAGAAAGATGGGTGTTCGTTTTATTACCGGAGAAAAGGTTGTGGAATTAAAGAAGGTAAAGGGAAAACTTCGGAAGGTAATTACCGAGAATAATGTGTACGAAGGGGATACCGTGGTTGTGGCTGCAGGGTATGAAAGCCGGGAATTACTTTCTACGGTAGGAATTGATTTACCTATGTCAAAGGTGATGATCGAGTGTCTGGTTACAGAAGCTGAGCCACATATGTTTGACCAGATGCTTGGAACTGCTGAGGCAGATTTTTATGGGCATCAGTCAAAACATGGTTCTTTCGTCTTTGGAGGAACTTCTGGATTTGAAGGTGTTTTTAAGGATAATGGAACACCAATTTGTAACAGTTTGACTGCATCCTGTGAGTGTCGCGGTATTATGAAATACTTCCCGGCTTTGGCAGATGCAAAGATTGTAAGAACATGGGCTGGCTGGGTAGATCAAATGAAAGATGGAGTTCCGGTACTTGGAGAAGTATCTGAAGTCCCAGGACTCATAATTGCAGCAGGATTTTGTGGACATGGTTTTGGTATTGCCCCGGGAGTAGGACACCAATTGGCAGAACTTATTGTGGACGGAAAAACTACAGTAGATATTAGCCAGTTGCGTTATGATCGATTTAAGGCTAAGATATAAGTGAAGTAGCGTAACTATTCAGAACCCTGTATAATGTATAATGGAACAATTAGATACGTTATGCTAGCATATAAGTAGCTGATTGTTCCATTATACAGGCACTCGAATAGAGTTGCCTCCCCATATATGAGCAGTCTTAGCACGGGATTGGAGTCCGTAAGGACGACGAGTGCGACTATATGGGGAGGGTTCTGAATAGTTACATAGAGAAAATGAAGCGGAACCATGAAAGTACAGATTATATCCTATGAGATACACAATCCGCTTGGAAAAAGAGGAGAGCACTATGCTTTGGAAGAAAGACAGACTAAGACCATCTCAACCCTTCTTTGTATTGAAGGCAGATGCTTTTTTTCAGGAAATCTATTTGCGACAGGGAATTTCTCATTTTTATTCCTTAAGTCTAAAAGAGGATACCACTATTCCAGTTGTGCCAGATGGATGCATTGATTTACTTTTTGAATATGATGGGAAAGGTATGAGCGCTTTTGCGGCAGGAAGTGCATTGGCGTGGCAGGAGAGACTGTGGGAAGGAAAAAAGGAATATTTTGGTGTTCGTTTTATGCCTGGTTTCCATCCGGCAGGTATTACAGTCATGTTGAAAGATTTGATAGAGCAAAAGCTGCCATTGGAAGATGTTTGGATGGAGAAGGAGTCAAGGTTGCTTCAAAGAATCCGTGAGCAGAAGGATTTTTATCAGAGGATACGTATCTTTTTGGAAGAGTATACAAAGCTTGAGAACAAGAGGGAGAAACCATTTGGAAAGATAGAGTTATTGATGACGGTAAAGAATATGGTGTATGATTCGGACGGACTGATAAGAGTTTATGAAATGGCAGAGAAAACAGGGTATAGTGAGCGTTACATAAACAAGGTGTTTATTGAGCAAATGGGATTTTCTCCGAAGACGTTTTGTAAGATCATCCAGTTCCAGAGAAGTCTGGAATTTTTAAACTATGGTGCACCGGATAAGATGACTGAGGCTGCGGTGTACCTTGGATATTATGATCAGGCACAGTTTATCAAGAATTTCAGAACGTACGCAGGAATTACGCCGAAGCAGTATTTAAAGCTTATTCAAAGTGAAAAATACAAGGATAAAATAACAAATACAAGTTTGTTGTAAAAAGTTCCGATTTATACAATAAATTGGAATAAAAATTATATACACTTAGTGTAACAATAGTTGCATAGAGAAAAGACAAAGGTGTCTGTTCGTCATTTATGACGGATAGGTGCCTTTTTTGGTTAGGAGGAGACGCATATGGAAATGTCAAAAATCGAAGTTATCACATCAATGAATAAGGTGGCAAGTCTCAAGACTGCTTTAGGTAAGCTAGGAGTAACAGGAATTACGGTAATGCAGGCATATGGTTGTGGAATACAAAAAGGAACGTTTGAGTATGAGCCAAAACTGAGAGAGGAGATGGAACTTCTTCCAAAACAGTATATTATGGTTGTACTGGAAAACAGTATGATTGACAAAGTTGTGGATGTGATAAAGAAGGAACTGTATACGGGGCATATTGGAGATGGAAAGATTTTTATTACGCCGATGTCAAATGTAATCCGTGTTAGAACTGGAGAGGAAGGTTTGGATGCTTTGAAATAACCGTATAGAAATCTGTTTTGAAAGGAATGAAGTCTATGGAAAAAAAATTAGGTTTACCTAGTGCCATAGCTACAGGCGTAGGATTGATTGTAGCAACCAGTTGTCTTATGTCTCTTGGACAAGGAGCTGGAGCATTAGGTACTGGATTTATTATTACTATGGTTTTAGCATGTGCCATCAATATACTGACAGCTTTGTCTATGGCAGAATTAAATGCATTGATGCCAAATCTAACTGGTGGACTTGCACAATATACCCTGGCAGGCATTGGTCCTTTTGTCACCATCCTTACCATGGTAGGTGGATACCTGGTCTGCCAGGCCATAGCAGGCTCAGTGGAATGTGCCATGTTTGGTAATGCAATTAACAGCGTGTTTGATACGGGAATTCCCTCCAGTACATTAAGTATTATTCTTTTGGTGGTGCTTATTATTGCAAACCTTATGGGAGTGGATATTTTTGCAAAGATACAAAATGTGGTAGCGTATGGATTGATTTTATCCTTGATCGCAATGGGAATCATCGGAATGTTTGGCTTAGGAACTGGAGAACAGGTGTCACAGCCGGCAAACCTTGCAGGTTCTTTTACAGATACCTTTGGCTTGTTGGGACTAGCGTTTTTCTTATTTCTTGGTTGTGAATTTGTGATTCCGATTTCTAAAAGTGTGAAAAATGAGCGAAGAAATGTGCCTCTTGGAATGGTTTTAAGTCTGGTTATTATTTTAATTATGCAAATATTTGTTGTTTTAGGCATGAGCAGATATACCGATTGGACAGCGTTAAGCGAAAGTGCTTCTCCACATATTTTATATGGAACGTCACTTCTTGGAAAATTTGGTTCCTATTGGATGATACTGGTTTCCGTATTTGCGGTTATTAGCACTGTAAATTCAGCTATGAGTTCATTTTCCTTTATGTGTGCCGGACTTTCAAAGATTGGCCTTCTTCCAGCGTTTTTCCTAAAAAGAAACAAAAGAGGTGCTTATTATGTGGGGGTACTGAGCATTGGCCTTTTGGAAATTGTAGTCAATGCAACCGGATTGTCTACCAGTGATTCCCTTACTTTTATGATTTCTGTGGCAATTGTGTTCTGGATGGTATCGTATATTGTATCAAATATCAATGTTTTGGTATTCAGGCATCGATTGCCAAAGGCACCCAGAACATTCAAAGTACCCTTTGGACCTGTGATTCCTGTTATAGCCATCATAGGAAATATGTTTATGATTTGGAATATTGATAGTGACCCTGGCACAAGAAATTTGATTTTTATGATAGACGGATTCATTTTTATGATTTTAGCAGTATATTCGGCAGTATGGTGTAAGATGCGATTAAAGAAGCCAATGTTTAAACCAATTCCAATGCACGAAGTGATGGCAATGGAAAATGAGGTGTATTTAATTGCCCATCAACAGGACCGTGAAAAATAGTTGAAAGGAGCAGATATTATGAGCGAATATCCAAGTGTTAATTTTTTATATTTAAATGAGGAAGATATGATTGCAGCCGGTGTAAAAGATATGAAAGGCTGTGTAGAGGCCATGGAAGAAATGTTTAAACTTATGAAAGTGGGAAACTATCGTATGGGTGGTGCAAATGGAAACTCACACGGAAGTATGGTTTCATTTCCGGAAAGTTCCCCATTTCCAGAAATGCCGGTAGATGGGCCGGACCGAAGATTCATGGCAATGCCTGCATATCTTGGAGGAAAGTTTGATATGGCTGGAATGAAATGGTATGGTTCCAATGTGGAAAATAAGGAAAAAGGACTTCCAAGATCCATCCTTATGCTTACCTTAAATGACAAAGATACGGGAGCACCACTTGCGTATATGTCTGCAAATATTTTGTCTGCGTATCGAACAGGAGCGGTACCTGGTGTTGGTTTCAAATATTTTGCCAGAGAAAATGCAGAGACGATAGGTATTGTAGGACCTGGAGTTATGAGTAAAACAGCATTGGCAGCAGCTATGGCAGTACGTCCATCCATTAAGACTGTTAAGGTGAAAGGCCGTGGAAAGGCATCTTTAGATAAGTTTATCGCTCATGTAAAGAGCGAATACCCAGGTGTAGAGGTATATGCGGTAGATTCTATTGAGGAGGCAGTAAGAGATTCGGATATCGTATCCGTGTCTACTTCTTCGCCTACAGGTGATCCAAGTCTTTACCCATATATTGCAGAAGAATGGATTAAGCCAGGGGCTATTATTGAATCCACGGCAGCATTAAGATTTGATGAAGATTTTATTGTAAATCGAGCTAGAACGGTAACGGATAATATTATGCTTTACGAAGCCTGGGAAGAGGAATATGCACCGAAGGCTTACAACACAGTTCCAATACCGGCGGTCTATGTACAGGATTTAATTGCAGAAGGTAAAATGACATCCGACCAGATTGATGATTTGGGAGATGTATTGACCGGAAAGATTCCGGTACATAGAAAGGAAGGAGAAATCGTAATCTATTCTGTGGGTGGAATGCCAACGGAAGATGTTGCATGGGGGACGATGGTGTATCGAAATGCTCTTGCAAAAGGCATTGGAACAAAATTGAATTTGTGGCACACACCACAGATGATGGTATAAGTGAAAGAAAAGGCTGGCGCATATCATTCTCTGTGCCAGCCTTTTTCTTGTGTACTTGTATATTGAGCTAGAGCCCGGGTATTTTTTGATGAAAAAAAATGAATGTTATGGTATGATTATCTATGCAGAGATAAAAACGCAATGTACATTACAAATGTGCTAGAGCTGGTAGGTAGCCCAGCCGTCCTATGTTATGTAGGGTAAGTAATCTGCTTGCAGAATTACTTGACGAATGCCGCGACAACGAGCATAACAGTGCGAGATAGGAGGGATTGTCATGGACAAAGTAAGTGGTAAGCTGACAGTATTTTTTGAAGAGTATATTCAAAAAATCTGTTACAGTTTGCAATTTAGTCCGGCTGTGGCAACTGTTGAAAAAGAGACAAAAAGAAATCCTAAGAGGATACAGCGTGATGTAAAAAAACAGATACAGAAAAATGGCATTGGTACAAAATCACAGCAAGCGTTGAAAATGCAACAGGAGCAGAACAAACAGGAACGTAAATCAAAAAGTCGAGAGCACAAAGCGGCTGAAGAGATACGAATGTTTGAACTGAAACAGCAAAAGAAAAAGAAATAAATGATACTTTGGTAGTGAACAAACGAAGGAGTAAGATATGGCAAAGCAAAGAAAAAACTTGGGAACCAGAGGAAAGGGCGAAAATAAGGGAAAAACTGTGGAACTGCGAACCCGGCATTCAGTATACTACCACCTTCCTGGTTTGTTTGAGTTTTACGAACTGTATCGCATATTTCTTCCCCTATTTTGTGAGCACAGGGAATACTTTTACGATTGGTGTGAGATAGGTTCTATATATGGTGCTCCGGCAGATTGTATTTGGGGTGGAGGTCGTGTTGGTTTTGGAGATTATGAAGCATTAGAGGTTCTGGCTTTGATGCAGGAATATGGGATTTCCGCTCGATTGACATTTAGCAATTCTCTGCTTAGAAAGGAACACCTTTTAGACAAGAAATGCAATGCCCTGTGCAGCTTATTCGGGGAAAATAAAGAAATCAGAAATGGTGTCATTGTTCATTCAGACTTGCTATTAGACTATTTGAAAATCAATTATCCGGAATTTTATTTTGTTTCCTCTACTACCAAGGTTTTGACAGATTTCCAGCAATTTCTGAACGAAGTAAAGAGGGATGATTTTTTATATGTGGTACCTGATTTTCGCCTAAACAAAGCCTTTGATAAATTGGATACACTGT
Organism: uncultured Lachnospiraceae bacterium; assembly: GCA_902767135.1. Taxonomy (GTDB): domain Bacteria; phylum Bacillota; class Clostridia; order Lachnospirales; family Lachnospiraceae; genus RUG11237. Next base: position 7,250 of record CACXGE010000040.1, read on the forward strand.
CCCAACCCCAAAAAGATAAAGTGGAATTTTTATGCAATGAGTGCTGCTTTATTGGTTGTAAGGACAGGAAATTTTGTTACGAAGTTGTCAGTCGCAAAAATCTTGGAGAAAACTGTCCTGACCATTCCTGCATTGCTCCGGATGCAAATCACGGCTATCGTTTTTCTAAGGCAATGACAAATCCTGGGTTTATCGGAATAGACGATATAAAAAATATCTACCGGCCAATGGGATTTTCCAATTTTAAAATAGAAGGTCGGGGACTTGGCAGCGCCTTGATTTTGGAATTTCTCCTTTATTATATGACAAAGCCTGAATATCACCTGCATGTCAGAGAAAGTATATATTTGGATAACATGCTTGATTTGTTTTGATTCAGTCATATTTGATTTAGAGGAATAAAATGATTTACAGCCATTTTATAGGGATAGTAGAAAAAAAGTAAGTGATGATGAACTCGGCATTTTTATAGGAAGATGCCAGTAATGAGAATTTCATGTTGATTTTTGAGGAAATTAGTTGGAAGCAATTTTTTGCGATTATATGCATCCATCTTTGTAAAGAGAGTCCCACAATTAAAGAATTAGCGGAGATTATGGGAAGCTCTCATCAGAATGTGAAGCAGATTCTGAATAAGCTGGAGGATAAGGGCTATGTAAAAACGGTCTTGGATGAGCAGGATAAAAGAAAGCAGCGAATCATATTAACGGAGAAGACAGTAGCGTTTTGTGAAGAACATGACAAGGGAAGCAAGATGATTGTCAAAAAGATTTTTGAAGGAATTGATGAAAAAGACATTGGAATGGTCATTAAAACATTATTGCAAATGGAAAAGAACTTAGAAGACGTAAATGAAAAAGGGTGAGAATGAAATGAAAAAAGTGGTAATTTATCAGAGTGGAACGGGTTTTACAGAAAAATATGCAGGCTGGATTGCAGAACGGTTAGGTTGCGAGGCAAAGGAATATAAAAGTGTGAAGCAAAAAGAACTGACGGACTATGACATGGTCATCTATGGTGGCTGGATTTTTGGAGGTATGGTATTCGGATATGACAAGATCAAGGAACTGAATCTTAAAAATGTCATTGTATTTGGGGTTGGAATGACCGCTCCAAGTGAAGCGGTAGCTGCAAAAATTGCAGAGCAGAACCAGATTCCAAGAGACCGATTCTATTATTATGAAGGTGGTTACGCCCCGCAAAAGGTAGGTTTTATGAAAAAAATGATGATGAATATGATCAAGAAATCTCTTGAGAAAAAGGAAAATAAGACAGCAGATGAATTGCATACATTGGAGAATTTCAAAGGAGCAGACAACACAAGCAAAGAGGCAATCGAGGAGTTAGTGGCACGATGTTTGAAGCAATGATACATGATAAGAAGTAGGTGCAACTGCTTTTGATAAAATGATTTATAATACAGCATATTTCGTAACAGTTTAGCCTATGGCTGAACTGTTACAAGCTATGTGCCAAGAATGATATTGTGCTTGCCAAAAAGAAAATAGTGTGTTATACTCATTACCGACAAGTTGTCGGTAGAGGTGTAGAATATGAGAATTGTGAAGGATGCCAAAGAGCGAAGAAATGAAATATTGGATGTTGCAGAGAGATTATTTTGTGCAAAGGGATTTGACAATGCCAGTACCAATGATATCTTAACGGAGATAGGGATTGCCAGAGGTACACTTTATTATCATTTCAAGTCCAAGGAAGAAATATTGGATGCGATGATAGAACGGCTGACGAATCAAATGCTGGAAAAAGCCGCGGTTATCGCATTAGATGAATCCATACCGGTTCTGGAACGCTTAACACGTACTATGTTATCTCTTAATGTTGATAACGAACTTGGCGATATGGTCATGGAACAGGTTCACAGACCACAGAATGCATTAATGCATCAGAAGTTGGAACATATGCTGCTTGGAAGGGTAAATAAACTGATTACCAAGATAGTGGAAGACGGAATCAGGCAGGGACTTATGCATACAGATTATCCTGCAGAGGCTGTGGAATTGACTATGACCTATTCCTATACAGCCTTTGACAGTATGGTTCAATATAGTGAAGAAGAGAAACAAAAAAAGGTAATGGGTTTTATCTATCATACGGAGCGGTTGTTTGGGATGGAGTCTGGTGCACTGTTGGAAGCAATGAAACCGATTTTTGAAAAGTGATTAAAAGTATGAAATGAAAAAGGGATGTGATAAACCTTTTTTATTTAAACAATAACCGACAGACAGTCGGTCGATGAAAGGAAAGGAAAAGATATGAGTAATAATGTAAGGAAAAGCAATTTTGGAAAATTTCTTCTGCTCTGGACAGGGGAGTTGATTTCCTCCATAGGAGGCGGACTCACCAGTTTTGGTTTAGGAGTGTATGTGTTTGGACAGACAGGAAGTGCAGCGAGCATGGCACTGGTAACCTTGCTGGCATTTTTGCCAACGCTGATTTTGAGTGTTCCGGCGGGAGTGTTGGCTGACCGGTATGACAGAAGGCTACTGATGATGTTAGGAGACGGCTGTTCTGCTTTAGGAATTATTTATATTCTGATTTGTATGATGAATGGGGGAGCAAGCCTTCTGCAGATTTGTATCGGTGTATTTGTGAGTTCTGTTTTCTCGTCTCTGTTGGAACCTTCCTATAGGGCGACCGTGTCGGATTTGTTAACCAAGGAGGAGTTTTCAAAGGCCAATGGTCTGGTAAGTCTGGCGGGAAGTGCCAGATATTTGATCTCTCCTTTGGTGGCAGGCCTTTTGCTGAGTGTAAGTGATGTGAAGCTTTTGCTTATGATTGATATCAGCACCTTTGTTCTGACTGTAATATCCACTTCAGTTGTGAAAAGAGGAATTGAGACGAAGCCAGGTGATGATGATAAGTCTTTTATAGAGAGTCTGAAAGAAGGATGGGATGTGGTACATTCCAGACAGGGAATCTTCTTACTGATTCTGGTGTCTGCAGTTATGACGCTGTTCCTTGGCGTGTTTCAGATTCTAGCGGAGCCGCTTATTTTGTCTTTTGCGGATTCTAAGACATTGGGAATAGGAGAAACGGTGTGTGCATGTGGAATGTTAGTTTCCAGTCTGGTATTAGGGATGCGTGGAATAAAGAAAAGGTATGTGAAAGTACTGGAAATCTCACTGATGTTTGCTGGATTTTTTATGATTGGGTTTGGTATCTGGGAGAATATTTTTGTTATTTGTGGATTTGGATTCCTATTTTTTGCCATGTTGCCTTTTGCCAACAATTGTCTGGATTATCTGGTAAGGACGAATATTCCAGATGAGCTTCAGGGAAGGGCGTGGGGCTTTATAGGATTTCTTTCCCAGATGGGTTACGTAGTCGCATATGGAACTGGAGGGCTATTGGCGGATTTGGCGGCAAAGCTGTCTAACACAGATATCGGAAGAGGGGCAGGTATGGTGATTATTATTTCCGGTGTATGTTTGTCCGTGGTAGCAGTAATGATGGTGAGAATCAAGAGTATTCAGGATTTGGAAATGATGAAAGGATCAGTATGAAAGATAATATTTATTGGAGAATGACAAAGGAAGCGTGGGGAAGAGACAGATTTTCCACAGTGAGCTTTACGGCATTTGTTGCAATATCTGTAGCAATGATATCCCTTACAGCAATGCTTTTTGCAAATCTGACAGGAGCCATGGAGCATCTTATGGAAGTAGCAAAAACTCCGGATTTTTTGCAGATGCATGCAGGGGATATGGATACAGATGAGCTGGAAAGATTTGTGCTAGACAGACCAGAGGTTGCCGATTATCAGATTATCCGGTTTTTGAATCTGGAAAACAGTATCCTTATGCTGGGGGAAGAGTCCTTGTTGGATAGCACTCAGGATAACGGAATCAGCATTCAGGGGGATGGATTTGACTATATGGTTGGACTTGATAATGAGCTTCCCATAGTTTGCCCGGGAGAGGTTTATGTGCCGGTATGTTATGAATCCATGTATCATGTAAAAATTGGCGATGATATGAGGATTGGAAATAGAAAACTGACAGTGGCGGGCTTTATCAGGGATTCACAGATGAATTCCATGATGGCGTCCTCTAAGAGATTTTTGGTTTGTGAAGAGGATTATGAGAGTTTAAAAAGTTTGGGGAGCGAGGAGTATCTGATTGAATTTTTACTCACTGAGAATACGGACATGAATGCCTTTAAAACAGCATATGAAGATGCAAATCTCCCAATGAATGGTCCTACCATTACCAGACCTTTGATTAAAATGATGAATACTCTTTCAGACGGAATTATGATTATGATTATTCTTTTGATAAGTGTGTTGGTTTTGCTTATTTCACTGGTGTGTATCCGGTTCATGCTGCTGACCAGAGTTGTTTCTGAAACAGGTGAAGTGGGTATATTGAAGGCCCTTGGAATATCTGGGAAAGATATTAGAAGTATGTTTCTTAGAAGATACAACTGTCTGGTTTTAACAGGTGCAGGATTGGGAATGGTAATATCCATATTGGTATTTCATCCGTTTTCTTCCCAGATGCAGAAATTATATGGTGTGTCAGCAAATGGACTTAGCAGGTATTTGTATGCACTACTAAGTGCTGTTTTTGTTGGAAGTGTAATTGTATTATTTTTACTTAGGATATTGAGAAAACTAAATGAGATGACGGCTTTAGGTGCACTTACCGGAAGCATAGAGGAAGGTAAAAAGAATAGTAATATGTTTTGCATTATGCTTGTGACAGCAATTGCTGTTTTTCTGATGTTGATTCCATCGAATCTGTATAGCACACTCTCATCGCCGGAGTTTGTGACCTATATGGGTATAGGAAATGCAGAAATCCGAATGGATATGCGCCAGGGTGAAGAAGCAGGTGAAGACTTTGAAATAATAGGGAAAGCATTATCTGAGGACAAAGATATTATGGAGTATGCACTGTATCAGACAAGTCTGATACCAGTCAGGTTAGACGATGGAACGACTATGAATATGCTGATAGAACAGGGAGATCACAGTAAGTTTCCTGTTACCTACAGCAAAGGCCATGCACCGGTTCGTGAAGGAGAAGTCGCACTGTCTTATCTGCTTTCCGAGGAGTTAGGACTTTATCCGGGAGATGTAATTCTTGTTAAGACTGCCAAAGAATACGTAACATGCATCATAACAGGCATTTACTCGGATATTACAAATGGTGGAAAGACTGCGAAGTTGTTTGCTAAGTATCCGGATAACGAAGAAAATGTTATGTGGAGAATTGCCTATGTAACACCTAACGATGATGCAAACAGGGAGGATTTTACGGGAAGATATGCAGCCAAGGGGGCAGAGGTGACGGACATGGTATCCCAGGTTCAGGGGACATATGGTCCTACACTGAAGCAGGTATGGCAGGTATCCATATTGGTTAAAATGGTGTCGTTCCTAATCATTTTATTAGTTATCATGATGTTTGTCCGAATGATGATAGCAAACCAAAGAAATATGATTTCAATAAAAAAAGCAATGGGATTTCGAAGTCTGGATATAAAGAAAAGTTTCTGGAAATCCTGCATACCATATACATTAGCAGGAATTATACTTGGAACTGTATGCAGTTGTACTTTAGGTGAAGGAATCTGTGGAGTAGCACTGAAATCTTTTGGAGCTGAAGGGTTCCGGTTTACATATAATATGTGGTGGGTGGCAATGAATATGCTGATGGCGGGATTTGCTGTAACATTGGCAGTTTATCTGGGAAGTAACGGAATAACAAGTATCAAAGCTGTAGAATGCTGTAAAGGAGAGTAAAAATGACTGAAGTGATGAAAACAGTTGGACTATACAAGGAAAATATATTATTTGATGTGAATTTTTCTATGAATAAAGGTGAGATGGCTGCCGTTATGGGACCATCTGGTTCCGGTAAATCCACCCTGTTATATCTGTTGTCAGGAATGGATAAGCCGGATGAGGGTGAGGTGCTTTTTGATGGGGATAATATATGTATTTATTCTGAGGATATGAGAGCCGATATGCGGTTAAAAAAGATGGGATTTGTATTTCAGCAGATGAATATGCTACCAAACTTAAATATTATGGATAATATCATTCTTCCGGCATATCAGAGTCGGCAGACAAAGAGAGGCAGCAAAAAAAGCGAAGCCCAGCTAAGGGATGAAGCGGCTGCTCTCATGAAAAAAGTTGGGATTGCAGGACTGGAGAATAGGAGAATCACAGAGGTGTCCGGAGGACAGCTTCAAAGGGCGTGTATCTGCAGAGCAATGATGAATCATCCGAAACTTCTGTTTGCTGACGAACCCACAGGAGCTTTAAACAAAGCAGCCTCGGAAGAAATTATGGAGGAGTTTGTCAGATTAAATCGGGAAGGTATGAGTGTTCTAATTGTAACCCATGATAGCAAGGTCGCCAGTTGCTGTGACAGGGTACTCTATATGTTGGATGGGAAAATTTCTGGTGAATGTGCATTGGGGAAATATGAGATTTCACAAAAGCATAACAGAGAGATAAAGGTTAGTAATTGGCTGGAGAAACATGGGTGGTAAAAAATAGTAAAAGATAAATATGACACAAGGTGTGGCGATGTAAACCAGAGAAGTTAAAAACGGTGATTCGGCATCCGATTCGTAAGTCTTCTTTTGGTGTACATTAGGTTCTTGTAAACAGGTAGTATTTTGTGAGGTGTTTTGTAAGCGATAGATATATTTCAACCTAGATACATTTCCTATCCGGCGTACGGAAAAAATTATATGGATGAACCCGGCCGTGTGCAGAATGATGATGTAACGAAATCTCTCAGTGTAGGTTCATCAACTGTCCCATACGCTTATGGGTGACTTTGGTACAAAGTCCAGTGAAAATTCCGGCAGCTACACCACTAATAAACAATACAGGTAGATAAGCAATGACACTGAAAGATTGTAAAATAACAAATGCCATCAGCAGTTGTCCAATGTTATGAAAAATGGCTCCTATAACACTGGTGATGACAATGTGTTCCTTGCCAAGAAGATGATGAATTAACAGCATTGCCATAAGACAGAGCAGCCCTCCAGCAAGACTGTATGCGAAAGAAACCATCTGCCCTGCAAAAATACTTCCCAGTATGATACGCATCACTAATACGCAAAGGGCATCCTTCCAAGTGCCATTGAGTATCAGCCACAGAGTAACAATATTAGCTAAACCAAGTTTTACTCCAGGAACAGGAAGAAGTGGCGGCAGGGCAGATTCAACAACAAATATGGTAAGAGCAATGGTAGTATACATTGCCAAAAGTGTCAGTCGTTTTGTTTTTATTTTCATGAAAACCTCCATAATAATTAATGTGTAATAACATCCAGTGCATCTTTATCCGGTACATCATCTATAATTTGAATTACCAGTTTATGAGGAAGACAGGTAATGGGAAAGTGTGTGGAGTTTACCATTCCCATGTGCTGGCAGGTCTTGTCCGGACAATCCGCATCTGAAATTCCGATTTTTCCATCTTCCACTAAAATTGTATTAAATCCATGTTTCGTATCGGAAGAATACTCAATAGTAAATTTATAAGCTTCTTTATTTTCTGATAAATTAACTTTTTGTATTAATACTCCATCCTGATAGATATGGGCGTATTTTCCGGAATCATTTCCCGTGAACTGTAAGCATGAAATTACTGCACAGATGAAAGCTAACATACCAATGAAAACTCCGATTGCATAACTCAGTTTCTTCTTATCCATAAAGAATCCTTTCCTTATCCTAATCATATATGGTATCTGTCAGAGTTGCTAAACAGATACCACGTATCTATATATCGTATCATCTCCTGGCAAATTGTATCAGTCTTACCGATAAAACACAACTAAATTCTAAATTATTGAAAAAAATACTCAATAACAAATCTTGCAATCTGATAAGCAGAAAGTTAGAATATTACATGGAGTTAGCAAAATATAACATAAGTTAGGAGATAGTAACATGGGATACCATTGCTGCAAAGAACTTAGAATGTGTGGACTTGTACTTTTTTCCATTTTCGTTCTTGGGGGCTGTAAGCCAGAAGACACATCAGGGAAAAATACCCAGAAAGTAACACAAGAAAGCACACAATTGGATGATACCGGCGAAGTGAAACACTATACCGAGAGTGACATTGCTATGGGAACAATCGTCTCAGCAAATATTTATACTACAGGAGAGAATGCAGTCTCTGAAATTTTTAGTTTGTTAAAGCAAGTGGAAACCTCTTATATATCCTGGAGAGAAGGAGATTCTGAAATTGCCAGATTAAATTCTGGCGCTGGAAATGAAATGGGCACAGAAATTACGGGAAAATTAGAGGAGATACTGCTGGCAACATTGGATATTTCTGAAAAAAGTAATGGAGCTTTAGATTCAACGATAGGTGAGATTTCAAGGCTTTGGGATATCGATGGAGAAAATCCACGGGTGCCAGCAGAACATGAAATTACTGAACTACTAAAAACAGACGGTTACAAAAATGTAGTTTGCAAAAATCAGAAAGCAATCCTGGAAGCAGACACAAGCATAGATTTAGGTGCTGTGGGAAAAGGCATCGGATGTGATGAAGCAAAATCTTTTTTAAAGACACACTCTAAAATTAGTGGTGCTGTTATCTCTGTAGGTGGCAGTATTCTTACTTTCGGTGAAAAAGAAAATGGTGAGCCATGGGGAGTGGCAATCACCGACCCGTTGCTGGGTGGAGAGAATTATATGGGTGTTTTGTACTTAGAAGGTGAAAACTATATTTCCACTTCCGGTGATTATGAAAAATATTTAGAGCAGGATGGTGTCCGTTATCACCATATTTTAGACCCTAAGACAGGATATCCGGCGGAAAGTGGATTGAAATCTGTCACCATAGTAGCCTCAAACGGCCTGCTAAGCGATGGTTTGTCCACCGCCTGTTTTGTATTAGGGTTAGAAGAGGGAATGAAACTAGTAGAAACTTATCGTGCGGAAGCTGTTTTCATTGATTCAGAACAAAATGTATATGTAACGGATGGGTTGCAAGAGAAATTTGAACTTGTATCAAAGGAAACATATCATCTGCAAGAGCCATAGAATAAGGAGAGGAATGGACAATGAAAGAAATTCTAAAAAAAGCAGGTAGATTATTAAAACCGGTGTTGTATGTGATTCCCTGTGCCGCTTTGGCTGGTGCAGCTTTTTATGCAACAACAAACAAGGCAGCATCTAATGCTGACGTAGAATTAGAATCATATGATATCTCCAGAATTGAACTGGTCTTAAAAGAAGCCCAGAAGGCAGAACAGGAAGATACTAAGAAAAAAACTACAACGAGAAATTCTGCAAATTCTACAAATAGTAGTAACAAAGGTTCTTCTAAGCACGGAGAAGCCCAAACCTTTGTTGACGGAACTTATGAAGGTGTAGGCGTTGGATATGCCGGACATATCAAGGTTAGAGTAGTAGTACAGGATGGTAAAATTATTTCTATCGAATTGATAGAAGTAGAAGCAGACGATGGACCATTTGTAAGCAAGGCAAAGGGTGTCATTGACTCGATTTTGAAATATCAAACCCTGGATGTTGATACTGTCAGTGGAGCAACTTACAGTTCCAAAGGAATCATTGCTGCGGTGAGAAATGCCTTGGAAGGCATGGAAGACACATCAGAAACAGTCGCTCCTCCTGCCAAACCTGCACCTACTGCCTTGCCACAATTTGAGGACTCTGAATACAAGGATGGAACTTACTATGGAAGCGGAATTGGTTTTGGTGGTGAAGTTACGGTAAAAGTGGTAATCGAAAAAGGAGTTATTGTAGATATCACCGTAGAAAGTGCCGCTGGTGAAGATGGAAGTTATTTAACAAGGGCAAAAACATTGATTGCTACAGTGTTAGAAAAACAAAGTCCGAATGTAGATACTGTCAGTGGTGCGACCTACACATCCAATGGTATTATTTCAGCTATACAAGATGCCTTGTCCAAGGCAAAGAAAGAGGAAGCGGGAGAGGAAAAGAACAAAACTAAGAATGAAAAAGAGGATGATTCCCAAAAAACTCAGGAAGCAGATGAGAACATTAAGTACAAGGATGGAACTTATATTGGAACCGCGAAAGGTTTTCGTGGGGACACACAAGCGACAGTAACGATTAAGAAATCTAAAATCAAAAAAATTTCCATTTCATCTCAAGATGATGAAGCATTTTTAAAACGCGCCATGACTTTAGTGGATGTGATTATAAAAAAGCAGACAGCTGAGGATATAGATGTGGTTACAGGTGCAACCTACAGCTCTAATGGTATTTTAAATTCTGTAAAAGATGCTTTGAAAAAGGCGGGAAAGGATGGCGGAAAAACAGAACATGTCACACCGACTGCTTCTCCCACACCAAAACGAACATTTACACCAAGGCCGACCCTGACACCAAAGCCCGCCGGGATATCAGAGGAGGTGCCGCAAGTCGTCAGTCCTTATAAAGATGGAACCTATGAAGATTGTGCGGTGGGTTATAATGGAAATATAACAGTTTCAGTTACCGTTAGTAACGGAGTAATTACCTGCATCGACGTGAAAAAGTATGTGGATGACGAAGAATTTTTCTGGCCTGCTTATGATGGTGTCAGCCAGCAGATTTTAGACATTCAGTCAGCGAAAGGAATAGATACGGTTAGTGGAGCAACTTACAGCTCCAAGGGCATTATCAATGCAGTGGAAAAAGCTTTACAGCAGGCGAAAAAGTAGGAGATATTATGTTAGGAAAACACACACATTTTAAGCTTAAGTTAATTAATTTTATTATTATTGTGATTGTTTTGTATATCTATAATATAAATCTGGATTTGTGGGAAACAAAAGAAGCTTTGCAAACAGAACAGAAAAGAGCAGAGCTTGCTACCCAAACACTGACAGAATTGGAAGGCAGCTTAGACAGCATAGTTACAGAGTATACAAAACAAAATGAAGAGGCACAGGAAACGGAAGAAACTTATTTATGGAAAGACGGGACCTACGAAGGGGTGGGCAGTGGATTTGCTGGTGAACTCACCGTCGGCGTCACAATTGAAAAAGGAATTATTACGGATATTCAGCTATTGGATTCTGGCAGCGATGATGCAGCCTATGTGAATATGGCGGTGGGTGTAATTGATGACATGCTTGCAAAACAGACCTATCAGGTAGATGCTGTCAGTGGCGCAACCTTTAGTTCTAATGGAATCATGGACGCGGTAGCAGATGCATTGAGACAGGCAGAAAACCCTTAAGGAAAGGTAAGAAAATGGATAGAAAAAAACGACAGAAAATACAAAAAGGAGTCAGAATTACCATACAGCTCGTATTTTTATTGCTGGCTCCGGCGGTTTTTACTTCTGCTTTTGCGGGAGTGAAGTACATATTTACACAGTTTGCGGCATCACAGATGTTAGAGTGGAGTTCTTTTTTTAAAGCTTTGCTTGGAATCTGTCTATTTACTATGGTATTTGGCAGATTTTTCTGTGGATATGCTTGTGCTTTTGGAACGTTAGGAGATTTACTATATATGTTTTCTACATTCATACAAAAGAAAACAAAAAAGAAGTTGCCCAAAATTCCGGAAAGGATAAGCTATTATGCAAGAAAAGTCAAATATCTGGTTCTTGCAGGTGTTGCTGTTGCTTGTTTGTTGGGTGTATATGATAAATTTCGTGGAAGTAGTCCTTGGGATGTGTTCTCAAGACTCACTTCCTTACAGCTTCCTGGCAGAGATTATTTTGTGGGAATCATAATTCTCCTGATTATTATGGTAGGAATGATATGGGAAGAACGATTTTTCTGTAAATACTTATGTCCCATGGGAGCAATATTTTCCTTGCTTCCCATTCTGTCTGCAGTATTGTACCGCAGGGAAAGGCAAAGCTGTATCAACGGATGTTCTGCCTGCAAACGCCAGTGCCCGGTATCTCTGAACATTGACGGAGACACTAAGGATTCAGGAGAATGTATCCAGTGTAATCAGTGCCTTATCACCTGTCCCAAGGATAATATTCATACAGGAATTAAGGTAAGGGGAAATGAAGTATGGCTTATAGTAGGAAAAGCGCTCTTGCTTTTGCTGGTCTGCTTTCTTTTACAACTTACAAGATGAGATAATAGTTTATCGTAACTGTTCAGAACCACAGAACAGTTACGGAAATCGGGCAATGCTTACGCATGAAAAATTGCCCGATTTTTCTAAAATCTACATTTTCTTACGGTGTCAGCAGTAAATGCTGACACCTGTACTGAATAGTTACAGTTTATCTAATTTATTCCATATGATAAATCTTCTCAAGTAGTGGAATTGACAATTTTTTCCATGAATGCTACACTATCCGAAGATAGTCGCGACTAACTCATGTTAGAACATATATTTTTAATAACTAGAAAGGAAAAGATTGTTGATTATGAAAAATAAAAAAATTATATCTATGTTAATGGCATTGGCAATTGTAACATCTGCAGCATCTGGGTATACTTCCGTTTCAGTGTTTGCCGCTGAAGCTACCCCAGTATTCACTGAAACACCGGTAGAAAAAGATTATGTGTATGGAATTATGGAAATTCCATATGATGATTTTTATAAAGCTGAATTAGGAGAATCCAATCATATTACTGTAGATGCAGTGACTTCGGCAACTGCAAATAAGTGGAAAACACAAAAAGGAACCTATACAGAAGCTGCTACAGAAGGCAACGGCGGAATCATCTTAGGTGTGGAATATTATGTGGCGGTTGAGCGTGACATATACGAAAAATTGAAGGGTGCTGCCAGTCCTTTGTTGGATACATTCAAAGAAACAGAAGAAATTCCTGTAACATATAAGATTATGGATGAACAGGGAAGCTTTTCAAAGGTGCAGGGAAATGTGACTAAATTAAGTGAAGTCACAACTGCTTTGACAACAAAGAGTAGTTATGGTGATTATCAGTTGAATATGACGGGGCTTGCTCTTACAGGAACTGTTTATGGTGCTGTTGTCAAAACAACAGATGGAAGTAGTTATGCATTGCGTCACTTAGAGAATATCTGGCGAAATGGTGCCCAGCTTTCCTGGTCCACAGGATTCTCTACAACTGAAGTTCATGAAAATAAATTAAGCTATGAACATTATAAATCAATGATGGGAAAAACCATTGAAAGCGTTGAGTTTATCTGCAACGATGGCATTTATACGGTGGACGGTATTAATGCATATGTACCAGTGAAATATAACGGAACTTTCGAGATTGCAGATTCTATGCAGACGGAAGGTGCATCCTTGGTTACAATGACGGGATTCCCAGAAGATGGAAACTGGAGCTTAGCACTTCCGGAGGGATTAAAAAATGGTTCTTATACCAATGGAAAAATCTCTTATGGCACTGAAACATTACCAGGCTTATACAATGTGACAGCAAAAGATACAACTAACAAATACGTAGAATCCTCTGCAAGCTTTGTGGTAAAAACAGATGCACTTCCAGTACAGTTCAAAGACGGAAAAGTTGTAGGCTTAGATAATACCAGTGCAGAACAAACAGCAAACTACATTAAAAATATTTCCACAGTCGCGGTAAAGTCTGGTGAAAAAACAACAAACTATTCTGCAAGTGGACGTGGTGCTGTATCTATCATTGCAGAAGATGGTTCTGTCAATATGGATGCAGGTTCCAAGGGAACATTGGTATTTGCAGAAGATGGAGTATATGAATTGACTTTAGCTTCCAATGGTTATCCTGAATTCACTTTTTCTGTGGAAAAACAGACAACTGTTACAGCAACAGCCACACCAACTCCAACAAAAGCGGCCACACCAACACCAACAAAAGTGGTTACAAAAGTTCCTGCAAAACCAACTGCTGTAACCCCAACAAAAGCGGCCACACCAACACCGAAAGCTAAGGTTACTGCACCTAAGAAAGTAACGATTTCAAAGGCGTCTAACATAACAGGTAAGAAGTTAAAGGTTGTCTGGAAAAAAGACAAGACAGTAGCAGGATATGAGATTCAGATTGCTACAAACAAGAAATTCACATCTGGTAAAAAGACGTATACAGTAAAAAAGGCAGCTACAACTTCTAAGACGATTGCTGGTTTAAAAAAGAAGAAAACATATTACGTGAGAGTAAGAGCTTATAAGACATCAGGCTCCAAGAAAGTATATGGAAACTACAGTACCATCAAGAAAATAACCATAAAAAAATAATGTGCAGGAATTTATGATTATGCCTGTTGGAGCGCCAAGTTTCAAGGAAGCGCTTTGCTGGTGTGCGGAGGTGTTCCATGCGTTAGCGGCTCTTTTGAAAGAACAGGGGCTTGCCACATCTGTTGGTGATGAAAGCGGTTTCGCACCGGATCTCTCAAGTGATGAGGAGGCAATTGAATATATTTTAAAAGCAATTGAAAGAGCAGGATATACACCGGGAAAAGATTTTAAATTAGCAATGGATGCGGCATCTACTACTATTGCAGATTTGGCGGTGGCATTGAATATGAAATAAATTAGAAACCTGTGACATGGAATGCAAAGTTACAGTACACAGGTAGGTATTTTCGGCACCGAAAATACCGTACGAAATACTTCTGGCTACGGATTTTGGCCATTTGGAATACCAAGCATGGCCAAAATCGGTTACTGTGCACACAGGGTGTGTAAAGTAACAATGCTAATGATAAAATATCTCAATAAAAGAAAAAAAGATTGATACACATTATGTTGGGGAATATAATATGTACTTGAGGAGGATTGTGATATGAGGAAACATAAATTTTGGGCATGGGCGGCCGTAATTTGTATGCTTATGGCAATCTTTACCGGATACAGACATGAATAGTGACGGAGGTACAAGAACATGATGAATATTTTAAAGAAAATTGATGTGAAAAAGACAGGAATTTTTGCAGCAGGTGTTTTATTTGGAACTGCAGGTATCAAAATATTGTCCAGCAAGGATGCAAAAAAAGCTTATACACAGTGTACGGCAGCTGTTCTTAGAGCAAAAGAATGTGTAATGAAGAAAGTAACTGATATCCAGGAGAATGCGGAAGATATTTATGCAGAAGCACAGCAGATTAACGAGGAGCGCGCTGCACAAACACAGGAATATGCTGATGACAGTAAAAATGAAATTCAAAATGAGGATTTGGAAACAGTCGAATAGAAAAGTAAACTGACACCTGCTAAACGCAGGTGTTTTCCATATAATAAGACGTTTTGACGTTACTGTACAGAAAGGAATGTTAAAAATGAAATTTCAAATATTACATGAAATTAAGGGGCGAATGAGAATTCATCTTATACAAAAACAGATGACAGATGAAGAGGCAGATGCTTTGCAATATACCTTAAATCAGCAGGATAAAATTTTGAGTGTAAAGGTATATGAGCGTACCCAGGATGTAGTCATACACTATATTGGTGATAGAAAAGAAGTGATTGCTGATTTACAGAATTTTTCTTACGAAAACATTGAAGTTCCTATGTCTGTATTAGAACTTTCAGGAAGAAGTACAAATAGAAAATATCAGGATAAGATTGTAGAGAAAGTGTTATTGAGATATGCAGGCAAGCTTTTTGTTCCTTATTCAGTCAGATGTATTTTTACCACCATGAAATCGGCAAAATATATCTGGAAGGCATTATGTTCCGTATTCAAAGGGCAAATAGAAGTTTCGCTTTTGGATGGTATAGCAATCGGTGTATCTGTCATTCGTGGTGATATGAATACCGCAGGTTCTGTTATGTTTTTACTTGATATTGGTGAAACATTGGAAGAGTGGACACATAAGAGATCAGTAGATGATCTTGCCAGAAGTATGTCTTTGAATATTAGTAAAGTTTGGATGGTGTCAGAAGAAGGAAAGGAAATTCTTGTTTCTTCCAATCAAATATCAGAAGGGAATATGATTGTAGCTCGTATGGGAAATGTAATACCATTTGATGGTATTGTTGTAAGTGGAGATGGCATGGTAAATCAGTCATCTTTGACTGGAGAATCACTTCCGGTGTTAAAGAAGGAAGGTGGGTATGTATATGCCGGAACAGTATTGGAAGAAGGAGAAATTACAATACAGGTAAAACAAACCTCTGGTGCAACTAGATACGAAAAGATAGTTACCATGATAGAGGAGACAGAAAAACTAAAATCCGGAATGGAGAGCAGAGCAGAACATCTTGCAGACAGACTTGTACCATATACACTTCTTGGAACAGGACTTGTGTATTTACTAACCAAGAACACTACAAAGGCATTATCGGTATTAATGGTAGATTTTTCCTGCGCATTAAAACTTGCTATGCCAATCACTGTGCTTGCAGCCTTTAAGGAGGCGAATAGACACCACATTACCGTAAAGGGAGGCAAATTTTTAGAGCGTATGGCTGAAGCAGACACAATTATTTTTGACAAGACAGGAACACTCACAAAAGCACAACCTGTTGTAAAACAAGTCATATCATTTAACGGAGTAAATCCAGATGAAATGTTGCGCATTGCAGCCTGTCTCGAAGAACACTTTCCTCATTCCATGGCAAAAGCCGTAGTAAATGCTGCAAAAGAAAAAGGTCTTGTACACGAAGAAAAACATTCAAAAGTAGAGTATATTGTTGCACATGGTATTTCTTCAAGAATAGATGATAAGAAAGTTGTAATCGGAAGTTATCATTTTGTATTTGAAGATGAAAAATGTTTTGTACCAAATAATATGGAAGAGATTTTTGAAAGCATTCCTATGGATTGTTCACATCTTTATCTTGCAATGGATGGAAAATTAGCTGCCGTTATCTGTGTATCTGATCCGGTAAGAGAAGAAGCTTCTGATGTGGTTTCACTTTTGCGTAATCAGGGCTTTACGAAAATTGTTATGATGACAGGGGACAGTGAACGAACAGCGGTTGCCGTCGCAAGAAAAATCGGTGTAGATGAATACTATGCCGAAGTACTTCCAGAGGATAAGGCAGCATATGTGGATAAGGAGCATAAAGAGGGCAGGAAGGTTATTATGATTGGAGATGGGGTAAATGATTCTCCTGCTCTGTCGGCAGCAGATATAGGTATTGCTATCAGCGACGGTGCTCAGATTGCCAGGGAAGTTGCCGATATTACCATAGAGGCAGATAACCTGTATGAATTAGTGTCATTGCGAGAAATCAGCAGAAATCTTGTTAAAAGAATTCATAAGAACTATGTGGGAATTGTTGGGATTAATTCTGCATTGATCTTACTAGGAATTGCAGGAGTGATACAGCCGACAACATCCGCGTTATTACATAATACGTCCACAATAGTTATCAGTATGAAAGGAATGAGCGGATGGAAAAAAGACACTACTGATTAGCTTTTTGAAAATACGTATTGTAACACATTTCCTCCCAGTGCAATAGCCCGGAACTTTTTTCTATGTTTGGTAAAGTGGATGGTCCTCGCCATCAGAGTTACATTGATTATTCTACAAGAGTAATGCTTGGAACCATGTATTACAAAAGCATTGCTGGGATTTCAAGTATGCAGGAAATGACCAGAGCTTTTAAAGATGAAACAATCAGCAGAAATCTGTACAGATTCATGGGTGAAGATGCAAGGGATTATCTGCCCCACGGTGTTCCAGAAAATGATTTTCTGGAAAGGCTTGAACCAGCGGAATTAGAGAAGATCCAACAAAATATTGTGTATTCCATGATTCGCCGAAAGACTTTTGATGGAGCTAACGTGTTTAAAAAGTGGCAGGTTATTGTAGATGCATCAGAACTGGATGAGGGATTGTAAAAGAAGAATGATTATTATCTGAGTCGTTATGACTTTGATGTAAATCTAATCTATTATCGGGAAAAACGGATAGTAAAAGGTGAAGAGAAAGAGACAGCGTGGGGCTGGAACGGAGGAAATTTTTAGAAGGTATCTGATTCTTATCAGGCTTATTGGTGCTAAAGGGAGTTTGAGTATGTACTTGAACTCCCTTTTAGGGTATAATGAAAAAAAGTAAAATTTTTTGGCAAGTGGTAAAGTAAATAAAAACTTTAAGTTGGTGGTGAAAAAAATGAAAATAGTATTGATAAACGGTCAAAACCATAAAGGTTCAACATATCACATAGGAAGAATGCTGGCTGAAAAAATCAGTGAAAATATAACAGAGTTTTTCCTCCCAAGAGATTTTTCGGATTATTGTATAGGATGTTCACAATGTTTCAGTGTTTGTGCTCAAAAATGTCCTCATTATAATTCCCAACAAAAAATATTAAATGCATTGGATGAGGCTGATTTAATTATTTTGACGAGTCCAGTTTATGTATATCATGTGTCGGCTCCAATGAAAAACTTCCTGGATCATCAAGGGCATAGATGGATGGTTCATAGACCAAATCCGTCCATGTTTAGAAAACAGGCTGTATGTATTTCCACAGCTGCAGGTGCTGGCATGAGAAGCACAAATAAAGATATGGCAGATAGCCTATTCTTTTGGGGTATTCCAAAAATTTATAAAATAGGGATAGCTGTTCAGGCTGTAAATTGGGATGGTGTAACATCTGAAAAAAAACAGTATATTGAAAAAAAAGTGACCAAAATTTCAAGAAAGATTATCCATAGGAATGGCAAGGTCATACCTGGTATTAAAACAAAAGGATTCTTTTATATAATGCGAATGATTCAATCAAAATTTGGATGGTGTGAGCCGGATGTAAAGTATTGGACAGAAATGGGATGGACGAAAAAGGAACGTCCGTGGAAAGAAAAAAAATAACAGTTTATAGGAATAAGAAAAATGGGATTTATGGGTATATGGAAGAAACAAAGAGGTATTGCAACATGATAAAAATAGATTTGATTACTGGATTTTTAGGTAGTGGAAAGACTACATTTGTAAAGAGATATGTGAAACATTTAATCAGTGAAGGGACAAAAGTAGGCATTATTCAAAATGATTTTGGTGCAGTAAATGTAGATATGATGTTGCTACAGGAATTAGAAGGGGAACTATGTGATATTGAGCAGATTGCAGGGGGAAATACAACAGAATGGAAGCGTAGATTTAAGAGTAAGCTAATTGCTATGGCAATGGAAGGATTTCAGCGCATTATAGTAGAACCATCAGGAATTTATGATGTGGATGAATTTTTTGATGTGTTGTATGAAAGTCCTATAGACCAATGGTATGAAATAGGAAGCGTGATAGCTATTGTAGATGCAAATTTAAAAGAACAGATGTCAGAGGAGTCTGAGTACTTGTTGACAGCACAGGTTGCCAAAGCCGGAAAGGTGCTGTTAAGCAAAACGGATATAGCAAGTAAAGAGCAGATTACAAAAACTATAGCACATTTACACAGAAATATGGAACATATTCCATGTGAGAAAAAGCCAGAAGTTGATATCATTTGCAAAAATATAGACGAATTTACTGCAAATGATTATCAGGCGTTAATGAATTGCGGTAAAAAGTCGGTGGAATTAGAAAAGTTATGGTTTGATACACATGACGTATACGATGTACTAACCTTTATGAATTTATCTTTGCAAGAAGAACGTATTAGAAGCGCTGTGGAACAGATATTTCGTCATCCAGAATGTGGAAAAATATCACGAATCAAGGGGTTCTTTCAAACTGAAGACAACCAATGGATGGAAGTGAATGCTACATCAACAGAACTCTATCTGAATCCTCTTCCAGAAGGCCAACAAGTGCTTATTGTAATCGGACAAAATCTTGTACAGGATAGAATTGTCAAATTTTTGGAAGAATTGTAGAAAAAACGGAAAATAATTCTATAATTTCTATTTGCAAAAAGAAAATTATTGTTATATACCCTGACTTTTGCAGAAAATTGAGTATAAAATACCCGTCAAGCCCAGTAATTACAAGGCTTGACGGGTTTGTCATTTTGTCAGATTTTCATAGTGTATTTTCCAAAATTAAGGTTTTCAAAAAAATTTTTTTGGCTCTTGCTATTTCCGATGTATCGATGTCACTTCTTTTTGGAATCAGCTATTACCTGCTTTATTTCGCCAAGGGTTCTGATCCTTTTGCTGAAATCTATATTCGTCACATTTCCGATATCTTTGAGAACTTCATCGTAATAATCAAACACATAGTAGTTCTGCTGAAGC
>CACXGE010000041.1 GCA_902767135.1 uncultured Lachnospiraceae bacterium
ATTTCTGAACAGATACAGCTAATCTTAGAAAAAGGAGGTCTATACCGGGTGGTATAGGACCTCCTTCTTTGCAATTTATTCCTGTTTCTTTTCAAACAACACTTCATCTAATGTTTTACTACTCCATGGTATTTCTATTTCTGTCTGCCAATACCTCTCCTCCAAAAATTTGTAATACTCATCCTCACTGACCTTCTGTGTGCCAATCTGATAATCCTGTACATCCCGTTGTGCAATCATCTTCTCCCGCACCTGGTTCTTATCAAACTCAAAATAGTACTGGTCATTCACACTGGCTCCACCGCTTCCTGTGACAGTTCCGTCTGTCTGGGGTCTTAAAAAACCACGGTAAACTACAGAATAAGCATAGACTTTTTCCTCCTGTACATCAAAGATTTCTACCCCTTCCCCTGAAGATACCGGCTTTAATACCACCGCCAGTTCTCTTTCTCCGTCATGGTCAAAGTCAAATACCATATATTCCAACCATTCAGGTGCCTCAAATGGTTCCAAATCCATATAATGTGTTCCATCAAAATTGTTCTTTGTATATTCCTTCTGATTATACACCTCAAAGAAAGTGCCCTCTTCGTACAATACTTTTTGAATTTCCTCTGGTAAAAGTTTTAGGTTTTCATAAACGCTAAAATCTTCTAAAGGTAAAATTTCTGGCATTTCTTCCCTTGTAAGTACCACACATTCCTTCTCTATGCCACAAGGATATTCCTTCAATTCTTCTTCCGGGTTTTCCGTGGAAATTGGCAATGCTTTTATAAAATTTTGCAAGTACTGCTCTTCTTTATATTTTTTCTTATGTTTCAGTGTATACACTCCATAATCATCTACTAAGTATGTAATTCCGTCCATATCATAATAAGCACAGAAGAAAATATTTTCCTTATCTACATAACCGTTAATCAATCCTCCCTCAGCATCAGCTTCAAATGTTAAAGGATCTAGATCTGTTTTCTCTGCATCCTTCAATAATTTCTTTATTGCACTGATATTTTCTTCATCAGAGAACCACCTTGGTTCGTCTTCAGAATCCATAACACAGATTTCTGTTAACTGCAAATCTTTTGAAATCAGGCTCCTTCCTTCTTCCTCCTTCCCGCACCCTGTCATCCCCAAAAACAATACTACATAAAAAATCAATATTTTTTTCATCACGCTATACTCCAGAAATATTTTTAATGCTATTATATATAAATCTACTATAATTGACGAGGATTTTCAATCTCTCTCAAATAAATTTCCATCTGTAGGACCACAATAAAAACCTAAACTGTGTAATGCCGTTTGAATTTTATAATTAGAATCCAACGAATAGGCTGTTATTGCTTTTGCCGTATAAATTCCTGGCGTCTCAACTAATTGTAGGGATTTATCATAGATTGCTGCTACTTCCTCTTCTTCATCTTCTTCATCTTCTAAGTTCTCCTCATTCAATAATAACTGAGCCTTTTTATTGCTTCATTAGCTGCATTGCTTAATCCATTTGTGTCTAATGATACTCTCATATTTTTATATCTCCTTTGCAAATCATTATTCTCCAGATGGCTGGCTTTTGAATATATACATCTTTCCAGCCATCTGTGGTGTTACTTCACTTTCTGTTTTTGACGCTATTTTGCATCTTGCATTTTCTGTGGTCTTACTGGTTGATGAAATATTCCCATACATCTTGGTGGCCATTTACTATTATTTTTTTCTACTTCTTTTTCTGCCACATATGCCACTGTTTTTAAAAATTTTTTTTGACAAATTTGTTTTCATTGTTCTCACCTCCTGATACTGCCTAATATACCAAATTTCTTTCTTTTCTCAATATATCTTGCAGAATTTGCATTTATGTATCATTATAATTACTTTTCAATTGTTCATTTCAGGTCTAAACACTCACTACTGAGATACTAAGAAAATGTTCTTTCGTATCTGTTCAGAATAACCGAACAGATATATTGCCTTTATATTTCCTGCTTTGTAATTTTAGCCAATATCATAGATATACAGCACACTATAATTGCCATACAACAATAGACATATAACAGTGGATATACATTCAGATATATCAATGCAAGAATAAATAGAAACTCTATAAACACAATATAACGTGCAAGCTTTTTTGAATTCTGTAGTTCCTCATTATCCATATGAATTTCTGAATAATTTATGGTCCCCATCCACATAATCAAAGTACAGGCTATAAATGTAATAAGCAACAAATAATAGACCGATATAATTTGAGAACTAATATACATTACGGATAAAAATACCAACATACTATATACAAAACACCTTCTGTATGTTTTTGCATGATATCCCCCCGTTCTCTCTCTAAGACTGTAAAAAAATATTAGAAAAAATAAGGATGGAATAGCACACTGAAATATGACTCCCAATATCATAATCCCAATGATTACGCTCCATTTTTCAATAGTTGTTATAATTGCATAAATGTATTCCTCCCTGTTTTCTTCTTTCACCAGATTTTCCTGTTCCATCTTTTTTAAAATAAACAATGCTATATTTTCCACCATGCTTTTTTCCTCCTGGTGTTCAATATAGCATTTTCTTTTTATCTATTCAGTATTTTTGCAGATTTGGTTCTTTTTTTGCAGAATTTGCACTATTATCTTATCGTGGAATTACAATTGCAAAATAAAACATATTTTTTTCCAGGTTAATATTATAATACCCCCCATTTTTTTCAACCGCATGAATAATATTGGTAATCCCTATTCCATGTCTTTCCTTATCTATATCTTTTGTAGTGAAAAATTTATTTTGATGGTATAATAACTTTCCCTGATAATTATTTTTGACGGAAATTATCAAGTCGTCTTCTTCCAATACCAGCTTCAGTTTTATTTTTCTATCCTTCTTACATTTCTCACTTGCTTCAATTGCATTATTTAACAAATTAGACAGAATGACCACAAGGTCCTCATCTTCCATACTTAATTTTGAAAGATCATTGATTTTAAACGTAAACTGTATCCCTTTTTCAATGGCTTCCTGATATTTCGCATTTAAAATCGCATTGATTACCACATGATTTGTGTTAAAAAGCTGATGGGTATGTTGTATATTTTCACCTATCTTTTCAAGGTAATCATTTACTTTTTCATATTCATGATTTAACATTAAATTCTTTATACAAAAGATATGATTTGCATATTCATGAGCCTGATTTCTTTGTATTTCATAGTTCTCAGCAATGTCTGCATATCTGGCAGACTGTTCCTTTCTCTGAATATCAAACCTCTCTCCTTCCCTGATTGTTTCTTCCCTCTCTATAATATCTTCAATAATGCTGTATATAAAAAAATTCATGATTACCAGGCCAAAGCCTATGATTGACAAAACCATTATTTGTCTTTCGGTAAATTCTGTTCCAAAATTCAAAAACATCGCCAATATGGAAACTAAAGTAAATATGGGAAAAAACATAAATTTTACCCATTCAAGTTCAGATATCATATTCTTGTTTTTTCTCCAGATTTTTCTACGAATAAATATGACGCACACAAATAAAAGTAGTTTCCCACAGACAATTAAAATTAAGCTTTCCAGTAATTGATTACTGTGTAGTATACTCTCTCCCTTAAACATACTACGGTAAACAATATAAGTAATGAAATCTACACCCATCAAAATACTATAAAATAAAGCAGAACATACAAAAACCTTTTTTATTTTTTCCATTACATACACAGAAATACAGACTGTCAGGGTTGCTAACACAAGCACCTGCTTTATAATAATATGTTCCTGTAAGAAATCAAACATTGTATATATTATATTACATAGTACAAGCAGCAAAAAAGGGTATGGTTTTCCCACCTGTTTTTTATCAAAAAAGGTATCAACAAAAAGCTTACAACACAGTGTTTCAAAAGTTATAATGAATAAATTACATATCAAATCAATCATTTATATTTCTCCCTTATATGCAGCAAATTTCTCACAAACTGTTTTTTTCTTACTTCTAGACACTGGAATCTCCTTTTGGGTTTTTAGTATTATTTTGTCCTGTTGTATTTTCCTAATATAATTCATATTTACCATATAACTTTGATGTACCCTCAGAAAATATTTTGATTGCAACTGCCTCTCCATATGATTGAGTACCTCATTTATTGTATAGATTTTTTCTTCCTTATTATTTCCTATCAAGTGAAATTCCAACGTATGAAGTCTGCTCTCCACATATACAATACTATTCAATTCCAGCTTTTTCTTTCCTTCCCTAAAAGCAAACGTCTGAAATTCTGTTTTTTTGTTTAAGTGTTCTAAAGCTGCCTCCAGACATTCATGCATGTCCGCTTCTATGCTTTTTTCTTTTTTTAATAAGTAACGAAAAGCATTTACTTTATATCCTTCCAATGAAAAATCCAAAAAAGCTGTCACATATATAATCACAACCTCCTTGTCTCTTTCTCTTATTGCTTTTCCTACCTGAATTCCATCCATTCCACGCATACTGATATCCAGAAATATAATTTCATATTCATTATTGGAAGTTAAAAAATCTTCTCCTGATGAAAATTCCTCTGTGGTTACAAATATTCCTTTTTTTAGTACATATCTCTCAACAATCATTCTTAATTTCTTTCGAATAACTTCTTCATCATCACATATTGCTATTTTTATTTCCATCCTCTTTTGTCCTTTCTTTCAAAAGTAATTATACCCTAATTCACCTCTTTTGCATACCCAAACACCTCTTTACGTCTTTGATTTAGGATATACAAAAACTATGGTATTTGGTTTCCTGGCTGTACAGAAAATTTGAAGATGCATAAATGCGTGATTGAGAAATATCGAATAAATTAATCCAAAACAGAGGAGTTCTATACCAGATGATATAGCCCTCCTCTGTCTTTATTCTTTGTTTTCTCTTGTTATAACCCCACCATCCATTTCATACACTTCATCACAAAGAATCTCTATATCCTCTCTGTTATGACTGGCTAACAGG
>CACXGE010000042.1 GCA_902767135.1 uncultured Lachnospiraceae bacterium
AGTAAAATCAAGGTTTTTCGTGACCGCCGTTCCCAGCGACGTGTTATAATATATCATATAACTTCCATGGTTGTCAACACCTTTTTTACATTTTTTTTAAAAATAGGGGACACATTCTGAAACGTTGCATGTGCCCCCTGTTTTCGTGATTTATATACACTATGATTTCTTTGTTTTTAAACTTACCTTCTTAGAATACGCTCCATACTTTTTTGTCTTTCCCACTTTTATATAGGCTCTTACCCTCACTTTGTATAGAGTATTCTTTTTTAACGTTTTTATTTTTACTGTTGTCTTTGTAGAATTTACTGTCCTTACTTTCTTACTTCCTTTATACAGCTCTATCTGGTATCCTTTTACCCCAGATTGCTTTTTATATGTAATGGTACCACTGCTTTTCGTCTTTTGCGTTACCTTAAGTCCTGTTACCTTTTTCGGAACAACATAAAAATACTTAGTCACACTTCCGGTATAGTTTCCCATCCCTTTCATCACCACAGAAGCTTTTCCCATCTTCTTATTATTTTTATAAGAAAGAGTGTAATCCACCCCTTCCTCCAATGTAATCTTTCCATCTGTGACCAACACACCTGGCTTTATCACTTTTCCGATATAAACCATTTGGGTTTTATCTAATTTGATACTTGTATTTTTTATCTGTTTTGCCGTAATTTGAAACTTCTTGGTCAATACACCAGCATAACCATTCATTCCTGTTACGGTAACTGTTCCAGTGCCTATCTTGTGATTATTGTCATAACTTACGTAATAATCCTTCTTTTCTGTCAGGGTATTATTTTCTATCTTTACTGTCACTTTCGGGCAGACCCCCTGACCGTTGTATTCCACTTTCGCCGGACAGGATACCAAAGGATTTGCCTCTTCATAAACATAACTTCCCAACTTTGCCCCATCATAGTAAACAGTCAGATTCTGATTTCCCCAGATAAGATTACACTGGTTGGTAATGTCCGTCACAGTTCTTCCTGTCTGTTTTTTTACTTTTGCGGTGTAATTTGAGTTTCCAAATACAACGCCATTGCACATATTTTCTACATATATTCTATCAACTACCAGCTGCATTACCCCCGATGTCTGAGGTGTCTTTGCTCCGCTGAGGGTGTACATGATTCCATTACTTCCCAGGGTTGCCAGCGCTTCTTCCCAAATCTGAATTCCCTGGATTTTTACAAGATAATTGGTGGCTAAGTCCACTTTAAACCGAAGCATAGAATCATTTCTTTCTTCCACTTTTTCTAAAGCACTCTTTAAACATGCCGCCAGTGCGGCAGAATCCTGCAAATCTTTGGTATTTAGATTTAAATGATAGTAATTGTAATAACTGTATTCTGTGGTAGCAGCATTCGGTACCGAATACATCCCTGGAAAGATATCCTCTCTGTAGTCATGGGCCTTCCCCTCGTTAAATTCTTTTGTGGGAAGATTGAAATAATCATAACGGATACCGTCATACATTTCCTGCTGATTCACATCATCCCAAGTCAGGTCCACATTTGTCCACTGACCACCTATTTTCACAAGATTCCAGGCATGTCCCCCCTGGCTGGTAAAGAATCCAAATCCATAACTGCTGGTGCTATAGCCCACCGCATAAATACTCTCAATTCCTGCGTAGTTACAAAGATACTGGAATGCTTTGGCATAGCCTTCGCATACCACGTCTGTGGCAGAATTATCATCAAACACACCCACAATACTATGTGCGTAGGTTGCTTTTTGTGGCTGGTTCTGCGAATTGTAAGCATAGTCCACCTTATCAATAATCATATCGTGAATCAAAAGCTCCAATTCGATCACACTCATTCCCTTTGCCTTTGCATTATCAATGGCTGTAAAAAAATCCTGTGTGCCCTTTTTTATGTTGTTTTTCGCCGCTTTTCTGGCAGCATACTTTGCATAGTCTGCCTCTACCATAAGATACCATTTGCTCACATAACCGCTGGTTTCTGTAATGGTGGTATCATCCAACCAGAAATATTCCAAATGGTCTGCCTCTAATGCATAATAAACCTGGCACATCTGTTTGTAGTTTAACTTGTATTTTGAAACATCTACCAATTCGAAAGCATATTTGTTTCCTGATTTTGTGGCTCCAACCCAGGTGGCATCTTTACTGCTTTTGTCACATTCCTGCATCTTAGCCAAAAATAAATTGTAAACCTTTTTCTGTGTACTGTTTAACGTCTTGTATCCATAGCTTCCAGAAATACTCTCCTGCACACTTTCCTGTTCCTTTAATTCACAAGAAATGTTCTCTTCTGTTATGGTCTGTTCTTCCAACAACTCTTCTGTCTCCCCATCCGGCAGACCAATCTGCTCTGCTGGCATCACTCCACCAATTGGCAGAATATTATCCTCTTCTTTTTTATTCAAGGTGGAATCTTCCTGTATGATTTCCACTTTTTCAGGTGTATCCCCTGTAATCTCCTTTGCCGCCACACTTGTCACATTTCCTATAGTAATAGATACACTTAACAACACTGCCAACACTTTTTTAAAATTCTTCTTATTCATAAGTCTCTCCCTTATTTGTTTCATATGGCTAAATTTGTGATATCCAAAGCAAAAACATATTTTCGTTTATCTGTTCCTGCAATGCCATTCCCCAGGCTGTGGTCCGAAACATCCCAATGGCAAAAAGCATTACCCAGACCAATAGCATTCCTTCCAAAAATCCAAGAACACCCCCAGCGGTTTTATTCACCTCTTTTAATACCGGCAAATGGGTAATCAAATCCAATGCCACAACAGCAATTCTCAGCAAGATAAATACCAGGACAAAGGTAAGCACATAAGCCGCTGCGCTGATAACACTTTTAGCGATATAACCTGCAATATATTCTTCAATGGCATTTACATTCAAAATTTCATACATTACATCATTATTATTCTCAATCATTTGTTTTTTCAGACTTTCTGCGATAGGATAGGACTGGATAATCTCCTCGTCTGTTCCAGTCAGCTTAATTCCTTCCTGTTTTTGTGGCGTGTAAATTTGCATACACTGCTCTTTTACTGTATCGTACAAAGGTGTCTGCTCCATGATAAAATCTGTGACATACGGGTTTAACCACTGGGCTAACATCAATGTAATAATACAGGTTCCAAAAGAAAGAATACTTTTTATCAGTCCTTTCTGAAAAGAAACCAGCGTACATCCAATCAAAATTCCAACCGCAACTAAAAACAGTATATTTATTGTCATATTTTTCTCCTAACGTGTCAAACGAATGACCTGTAATTTTTTTTCATCCACCACCAGAAAACGATGATTCCCTAGTATGGTTATATTTAAAATATTTCTGGGATACCCCTTTTGATACCGTTTTGCTCCTCTTATATTGTATACACAAAACTCATTCTCATTATTCAGCACAATGGTATCCCCCTGAATCTTAACATCTGTATAATCTCTGTCAATGGCCTTTGAAAATACCATTTTCCCTTTTAAGTCATAAATATCCAGACGGTATTTTCCATCTTCCTTGGCATTCTTTAACAAAGCACCTATATGTTCACTATCATAACAAACCTTCACAATTTCCTCATCCAAAAGGATTTCAAACTCAAGTTCCGGAATCTGTTTTCCCTTAAACACCTGAATTCTGTCGGTGCCATAGGCCACAGCAACCTCTGAATTAATATATTCAAACACAGGAAATACCGTCCCCGAATAGGCGGTACTTCCAATAAAATTGTCAATTTCATTTTCACCTACAGCTCCTAAGTTGTGAAAAGCCAAGATGGAACGTGCCTCACCATTTTCAACATTAAGGTGAGCCACACCAAATTTGATTCCATCCGGCGAAATACACATAGACACTGGATATCCGCTTTCGTCCATAAGAATTTTTGTCTCCGCAATGGCTTTTTCTCCTCTGCTTGGAGAGTAAAATTTAATCCAGGATGTGCCACTGTCCTCTAAGGATGCCGCTGTAAGTCCCTGGGCAGATACCGCTAATTTTTTTATGGGCAACAGAGTATTGATTTCAGAAATCAAACCATTTGCGTTCATTACATAAACTGTAGTTCCATTTTTATCTGCCAACGCCACAACATCCTGGGAAATTGCGTACAGTGGATCCTGCATCTGATAAGTCTGATTCCATTTTTCCTTTAACTCTGCATTGATAAAAGCAGCCCCGTCATTACTATATTTCAGCACGCCACCATTATAAGTAATATATCTGGCTGTTTCTGCATCTGCCCGTTCCACACTTCTCACGCTTTCATATCCTGTGTATGCACTGCTGACATTATAATTGTACAATGCTGCTGCAGCACCTACTCCTATAAGTATCACCACCAGAAGCACCAATGCAATCCGGGCTCTGTGTATTCGGATTTTCTTTTTATACTCTTCTGCATCCTCTGTGGTCTGCCCCACATCATCTATGTAACTCATTTTCTACCTCACCATTTGAATATCTGTTAATCTTTTCTAAGTCTTTCCCATTACCATTCGCAGATATCTGCAAACAGTAACGATTCCCGTGTGATTACATCATACCATACCTGATTTACGGTAACAAGATTTTTTGACCTACAAATATCTTGTCCACATTATCAATATGATTGGCCTGGCAGATTTCTGCCACCTTTCTTTTGTTGTGATATACATCAATCGCAATTTGTGCCAGGGTGTCTCCTTCCCGAACCACATAATAATGATTCTCTTCTTCCTCTGGCTGCGGCTCTTCCTCCACCACTACTTCCTGACTTTCCGTTTCCTCAACCAGCTGGTCTTCTTCCTGTTTTTTTTGTTCTGCATTTTCCGGTGTATCTTCTGCCATTTCCTCTGTCTCTGCGCTTTGAGGCGATTGGAGTAATTGGGTATCCGCAAAGGAATCCTCTTCCTCCTCTTGATTTTTTTCTATCTTTCCTGTAGCAAATTGAATCTTTGTTGTATTGGCCGCATTGGCTTCCTCCAGGCTATCGGCCTCCTGACTATCCACCTCACGGTCCTCCTCATCCGATACCGCCAGCCCTTTATTTTCCATTACCTGGGACACAGAATTTTTGGTAAGCAAAGACAAGGATTCCTCCATATGTTTCATTTTATCATAATTATTCATCATAGTAATGCCTATAATCAGCACTACAATAATTAAGACAGAACTAAAACTATACAAAAAGGAACCAGACTTTTTGTTGTTTTTGCTTTTCTGGTTTTTTTCTGACTTTTCTTTTACAAGATTTCTAAACTGCCTGGTTGCTGAGTTTATTTCCTCTTCCCTTTGGATATGTTCTTTTTCTTTGATAGGATTATGTTCTATCATATAAGTCTGCATCATTCGGTTTCTCTCATAATATACATAATAGCCGGAGAGACGCTTCATTCTGCCCTCTTCATAATAGAAAAATCCCTCTTCTTTTGAGATTGGTTCCTTTACAATTACAATTTTATTTTTTCCCGAGAAATGATTGATATGGGTTTTTCTAAGTTCTGCTGTGATTTCCACCGGATATCCCGGTACAGAAATACACCAGCCCACCACTTCTAACGTGTCAAAGTATTCCTTCATATTTTCATAAATACGCCGCCACACCATATCATTAAACTGTATTCCGCGGTCATTCATCTGTATCTCTTCCACATAAATGGCTCCACTGATAAAAAGATAATCTGTACTGCCATGGACCACCTCTCCACAGAGTACCGCAGCACGAACCTTGCTTAAATCCTTGCTGGTGAGCTGGTTGAGAAAAGTTACCACATAGTCTTCTATGTACACTTTAAAATGTTCTTCTATTCTACCTATCTGACGTACATTTTTAGGCAATGTGTTTCTTACCTTTGTTCCATTTCTCTCTTGTAGATAATCATTATTCACTACTTCTATCATGATTTCCACCTTCCAATCTTTTGTATCTTACCATAACTATTTTGCGAATTTTATCATACCTTGTCCCTTTTCTTCATAAAATTTCAAAAATTTTCGACAAAAGGAAAATAAGGCACAAAAAGGCAGAGGATTGCTATCCTCTGCCTTGGTACACCTCTATAATATTTATATAATAGTTACAAGTTTTCTTTGATTTTCTTGTAAATACCTTCTGCATCCAAACCGTATTTCTTTACAAGTTCTACTGCCGGACCAGACTCGCCGTATACATCATTCACACCAATCTTAACAACCTTAGTTGGCGCTTTTTCAGACAGACAGTCACATACTGCACTTCCTAGCCCTCCAATGACAGAATGCTCTTCCACAGTAAATACCTTGCCAGTTTCCTTGGCCGCTGCCACAATTAATTCCTCATCCAATGGCTTGATGGTATGGATATTGATTACCTTTGCATCTATTCCATCTTTTTCAAGCATTTTAGCTGCCTCTAAAGATTCACTGACACAAAGTCCTGTAGCTACGATGGTAAGGTCTTTTCCCTCTCTTAAGGTAACACCTTTTCCAAGTTCAAATTTATAGTCTGGCACATCGTTGATTACCGGCACCGCCAAACGTCCAAAACGGATATATACCGGTCCTACGTGTTCAATTGCAGCCTTCACCGCTGCCTTTGCTTCCACATCGTCCGCAGGATTGATAACCACCATTCCTGGAATGGTTCTCATCAGGGCAATATCTTCATTACACTGATGGGTTGCTCCGTCTTCTCCTACAGAAATACCCGCATGAGTTGCTCCGATTTTTACGTTTAACTTTGGATAGCCTACCGAGTTACGAATCTGTTCGAACGCACGTCCCGCTGCAAACATTGCAAAAGAACTTACAAATGGAATTTTTCCTGTCGCTGCCAGCCCTGCTGCAATACCAACCATATTACATTCTGCAATACCACAGTCAATATGTCTTTCTGGAAAGGCTTTTTTGAAGATCCCTGTCTTGGTAGCTGCTGCAAGGTCAGCATCCAATACGATTAACTCCGGGTACTGTGCACCATATTCAGCCAAAGCATTCCCGTAACTTTCTCTGGTTGCGATTTTTTTTACTTCTGACATAATGTTGCACCTACTTTCTCTAATTCCTCCATTGCCTGCTTAAACTGCTCATCATTTGGGGCAGAACCATGCCATGATGCCTGGTTTTCCATAAAGGAAACTCCCTTGCCCTTGATACTCTTTGCAATAATTGCTGTTGGCATACCCTTGCATTCTCTGGCTGCTTTAAATGCTGCTCTCAATTCATCAAAGTTGTGAGCGTCTACATTGATAACATTGAAATGAAATGCTTCAAATTTCTTGTCAATTGGGTACGGAGAACATACGTCTTCAATGGCTCCGTCAATCTGCAATCCATTGTTGTCAACGATAACTACAAGATTATCTAACTTTCTTGCTCCCGCAAACATAGCTGCTTCCCATACCTGTCCCTCCTGGATTTCACCATCTCCAAGCAGGGTGTAAGTACGATATTCATCTCCCGAAAGTTTAGCCGATAATGCCATTCCAACGGCTGCAGAGATTCCCTGTCCCAAAGAACCGCTGGACATATCTACACCTGGAATGTGTTTCTTATCCGGATGACCCTGTAAATAAGAACCTACGTGTCTTAGAGTTTCCAAATCCTCTACCGGAAAAAATCCCTTTAAAGCCAAAGTAGCATACAAACCTGGTGCCACGTGCCCCTTGGATAATACAAAACGATCTCTGTCTGCCTTCTCAGGATTCTTCGAATCTACATTCATTTCTTCAAAATACAGGTAGGTAAAAATATCTGCTGCGGACAAAGAACCGCCTGGGTGTCCAGACTTTGCACTATGCACTGCAGTGATAATACCTTTACGAACCTCATTGGCTGTTTTTTGAAGTTCTACATTGTTCATGAAAACGCCTCCTTAAATTTTTTGGGTATACCCAGTCGTTTATAGATTACCATTATCTTTCCATACTTTCAAGACATTATTCGTCAAAAATTGTGACAATTTCCCCATCTAAAATTCTATTTACATTTTTTACTGCGCAGAAATTACCACACATACTACAGGTATCCTCTTTTTCCGGTTTTGACTCCTCCCGGTATCTTCTTGCCTTCTCAGGATCCATGCTCAATTCGAACATCTTCTCCCAGTCTAGTTTTTTCCTTGCCTTAGACATTTCATAATCCCAGTCTGCTGCTCCCTTTACGCCTTTGGCTATATCCGCTGCATGGGCCGCAATCTTTGATGCGATAATTCCCTCTTTTACGTCCTCAACCGTAGGCAGACGCAAATGCTCTGCGGGTGTGACATAGCACAAAAATGCTGCTCCATGTGTCGCTGCAATGGCTCCACCAATCGCTGCAGTGATATGGTCATAGCCGGGAGCCACATCGGTCACCAACGGTCCTAGTACATAAAATGGCGCTCCATGACATAAGGTTTTTTGGATGGTCATATTTGCCTCAATCTGATTTAACGCCATATGCCCCGGACCTTCCACCATTACCTGCACATCTTTTTCCCAGGCACGCTTGGTAAGTTCTCCCAAAGTAATCAATTCCTCAATCTGCGCAGTATCTGTAGCATCCTCAATACACCCCGGTCTGCAGGCATCCCCAAGACTCATGGTCACATCATATTCCCTACAGATATCTAAAATTTCATCATAATATTCATAAAAAGGATTTTCATTACCTGTCATCTGCATCCACGCAAAAATAATGGAACCTCCACGGGATACAATATTCATCAATCGTTTGTTATCCATAAACCGCTTAGCTGTCGCCTGATTAATCCCACAATGTATGGTCATAAAGTCCACACCATCTTCTGCGTGCATACGAACCACATCGATCCATTCTCTGGCAGTAATCTCCTTTAATGGTTTGTGATAATATACCACTGCATCATAGATAGGCACAGTACCAATCATGGCAGAACACTCACTGGTAAGTCTTCTTCGAAAGCTTCTGGTATCTCCACAGGAGCTTAAGTCCATAATAGCTTCCGCACCAAGTTCTACCGCCCACTGTACTTTTTCAATTTCCACATTCCAATCTTCGCTGTCTCTGGAAGTTCCCAGATTTACGTTTATCTTTGTGGTAAGCATTGCCCCGATTCCACTTGGCGAAATACACTTATGATTTTTGTTACATGGAATAATAACCTGTCCTTTGGCAATGTAATCTAACAGTTCCTGTTCTGACATATTTTCTTTCCGGGCAACAATCTTCATCTCGTCAGTAAGAATTCCTTTTCTTGCCGCATCCATCTGTGTTGTATAAATCATAACAATCAATGCTCCTTCTTTTTATTCTGCTCCATCCATTCACTGGCTGTTACTGTTCACAGTTCCTGTGCCAGATGACAACTGGCTCTCTTTGTAATATCCACTGTCAATCAAAATTTCTTTATAGTTTTCCACATCCACAGTCATGGTTGTACACAGATAAGAAGGTACCGTAACAACTCCGTTATGATAGGAATCTCTATTATTGATTTCCGGCTCTGTCTGTTCCAACACTGCCTGTACCATACCCGCACATTTATCCGCCAATATCCTGGTATCCTTAAATACCGTCATTGCCTGTCTGCCTTTTATGACTTCTTTCATGGTTGAAATCTGTGCGTCCTGACCTGTGATAATCGGCCAGTTCTCTTGCTCATATCCTTCCTTGTCCAGCGCTTCTATCACACCGCCGGCAATAGAGTCATTGGCACAACACAGGATATCTATGTCTGAACCTTTATACTTTGAACGTAAGGTATAAGTAACATCTTTTTCTGCCAGATACCCTGACCACCTCATAATACAGGTATCCTCAAATTCTACTCTTCCCGATTTCACCACAAGAGTTTCATCCTCCAGATATGGTTTCAAAACACTCATAATTCCATCGTATACCCTGATTGCATTATTGTCATCTGGAGAACCCATGAAAAATTCTATGGTCTTACTTTCATGATTCTGTCGGACTTGGTCTAACTCTGCTTTTTCCTTAATATACGTTCCTATGGAAACACCAATACTTTCATTGTCAAAAGATGCATAATAGCTCACTGCATCCGTATCCATAAGCATACGGTCATAAGCGATGACAGGAACTTGTTTTTCCTTTGCCTCTTTTAATACATCCAATAAAATTTGGGAGTTTACCGGGCAAATCACCATACAATCGATTCCCTTTTCTAACATATTCCGAATCTGTCTCTCCTGTGTGTAAGAGTTATTTACCGCAAATTCTGTCTTTGTTTCATATCCCAGGTTTTCCAGATTCTTCACTATGTTGTTGGCATCATTCTCCCATCGTTCTTCCGTTTTATTTGGCATAAACACGCCAACCACTTTATCTTGCGCCACAGGGATTTCCTTTTCCTCTGTGGATATTAGAATTTCTCCAATTTCCGGAACTTTCCGTCCACCGCAGGAAGTACAAAATATTACTGCAATCAGCGTACAAAATCCCAGAAATAAATTTTTTCTTACACTATTCCTCATCTATGCATTCCCTATATCTCTTCCGAGATGTTTTCCTTGTATATTTTACAGAGCGGTCCGACCTTCCAAAGCCCGAAGCAATGTGACCTCGTCAATACACTCTAAATCTCCGCCTACCGGAACACCACTGGCAATTCTGGTCACCTTTATTCCTGTTGGCTTGATTAATTTACTGATATACATAGCCGTGGTTTCTCCTTCCAGGCTGGAGTTGGTGGCAATGATGACCTCGT
The DNA here is from genome assembly GCA_902767135.1 of uncultured Lachnospiraceae bacterium. GTDB lineage: Bacteria > Bacillota > Clostridia > Lachnospirales > Lachnospiraceae > RUG11237. Next base: position 10,633 of record CACXGE010000042.1, read on the forward strand.
CCACATCTTCCTGAAGGCGTATCATAAGTTCCTTTAACCGGATATCTGCCGGGCCTATACCAAGCATAGGTGATATAGCACCATGAAGCACATGATATACCCCTTCAAACTTTCCCGTCTTTTCATAGGCAGCTAAATCCCTGGGATTTTCCACAACCATAATCTGCTTCTTATTTCTCTTTTCATGATTACAGATAGGACATACCTCCTGGTCCGTAAGATTGCAGCACACTTTACAATAACGAATGTTATTTCTGGTAGTTACCAAAGTATCCGCCAGACGTTGTACTTTTTCCTTCGGCATATTGATAATGTAAAATGCCAGACGTTGAGCTGACTTACTGCCGATACCCGGCAGCGATGCCAGCTCTTCAATTAATTTCTGTATCTGATTACTGTATTTCATTAAAAAGGTAATCCTCCAAGACCGCCCAGGCCGCCTGTGAGTTTCGCCATCGCCTCATTGGTTTCTTCTTCCATTTTTCTTAATGCCTCGTTGGTTGCCGCCATAATCAAATCCTGCAGCATTTCAATATCGTCTGGATCTACCACTTCTTCCTTTAAAGTAACTTTGGTTACTTCCTTCTTTCCAGAAATAGTTACTTCTACTGCCCCGCCACCTGCAGATGCAGTAAATTCCTTTTCTTCCAATTCCTTCTGGCTCTCTTCCATCTGGCGCTGCATACGCTGTGCCTGCTTCATTAAGTTGTTCATGCTTCCCGGCATTCCACCTGGAAATCCTCCTCTTTTTGCCATATTAAAATTCCTCCTGTTCATCATCTTCTATGGTAACTTCCATATGAATACATTGTTCTATGTCAGCATAGTCTTGTTCAAACTTCCTGCCTTCTGCTAATAATCGTATCTCCAGATTTATCTGTCTTTGAATCTGGTCGGAAATCAACTGTTTTAATTCTTCCTTATGTTCCTCTCTCTGAAAATATTCATAAGAAAGCCCATCCTTAAATACTATCAGAAGTGTATCTGTTCCCGCAATACTTAATTTCACATTTTTTAAAAATGTTTGCACCATCCCCGATGCATTATGGATAATCTGATGCCAACGCTCTACTACCATCTGAATTTCCTCTGGCAGTGCCTTAGGCAGTTCCACCGCTTTTACCCCTTCCGTTTCTATCTGAACGGGAAGTTTTACAGGTGTAACATTAAAATTTCCCTGTTCTATTGTTTCCTCTAATTTTTCCAAACGGTCTATGACGGATTCTAAATTGTTTTCCATGGCAGGCTTACACAACTTAATTACCGCAATTTCTATAAATATCCTCTTTTGGACAGCATACTTTATCTGGCTGGACAACTCTGAAAACACCCTGATATATCGCATAAGTCGTTCCTGGGAGAGCATGGCCGCCTCCTCTTTCAACCGTTTTAGATTTTCGGTAGACACATCCAGTGCCTCTTCCATATGTTCTGAGGAGCTTAATAATAACAGATTTCTAAGATACCAGGTAAAGTCTATGACAAACTGTCCCAATTCCCTTCCCTGCATTACCAGCTCTTCAATCTCCTTCATCAATTGGGGAATATCTTCTGCTAGAATCCCCCGCAAAAAGCGGCTAAACACGTCCATATCCACCGCACCTAATACTTCCAGCACATTATCATAGGTCAGCTTCTCCCCTAGATAAAATGCAATACACTGGTCTAACAGACTTAAGGCGTCACGCATGGAACCATCCGCTGCTTTTGCCACATAAGAAAGTGCTCTCTCTTCCACCTGAACCTGTTCCTTTTCCATCAACTCCCTAAGTCGGTCTGCAATGGTTTCAATGGTAATTCTTTTAAAATCATACCGCTGGCATCTGGATAAAATAGTAATTGGTATTTTATGAACCTCAGTGGTTGCCAGAATAAAAATCACATAAGACGGGGGTTCCTCCAAGGTTTTTAACAGTGCATTGAACGCACCAATGGACAGCATATGCACCTCGTCTATAATATATACTTTGTACTTGCCTGTCGTTGGAGAGTACTGTACCTCATCTACAATTTCACGAATATTATCTACACCGTTATTGGACGCTGCATCGATTTCAATCACATTCATGGAAGTACCTGCAAGTATAGACTTGCAGGTAGCACATTCATTGCATGGGCTGCCATCTACCGGATGTTCACAATTGACTGCCCTTGCAAATATTTTTGCAATGGAAGTCTTTCCTGTTCCTCTGGTTCCGCAAAATAAATAAGCATGTCCCATACGTTCGTATTTGATCTGGTTTTGCAGTGTGGTTACTATGTGGCCCTGTCCTTTTACATCCTGAAAATTCTTTGGACGAAACTTACGATATAGGGCAGTATATGCCATATTTTTCACTTCCTATTCTGATATTTTATCACTGTTTTTCACAGTTGTTCTTATATTTTCTTATCTCCAAAACTGATTCCTAACAGTCTGGCTTCTTTTATCATCTCTGACTCAGGATCTACCATTTTTAAGGTTCCTGCTACCTGACTAAGCTTGGTCTTGGAAATTTCTCCATTGACCACGGAGGCCATGTAGCCATATTCTTTATTTAAAATCATTTCGGCTGCCTTTGCCCCTAATCTGGTGGACAACACTCTGTCATATGCACAGGGTCCACCGCCTCTTTGGGTATGTCCCGGAACTGTCACACGTACTTCCTGACCAGTCTTTTCCAAAATCTGCTGTGCAATTTCGTAAGATACCGTTGGATATGCCCGCTGTTTTACCTTTTCCTTGTAGGCCTTCTTGGACAGAGATGCATCCTCCTTGGAAATTGCCCCCTCTGCCACTGCAAGAATGGTAAACCGCTTTCCCTGGTTTTTTCTTCTCTCAATTGCCTGGATTACATTGTCAATATCATATGGAATTTCCGGCAGCAATATAACGTCTGCTCCACCGGCAATTCCTGCATATAAGGTAAGCCATCCTACCTTATGTCCCATAACCTCTACGATAAACACTCTGCCATGAGAGTCTGCTGTTGTATGAATGCAATCTATTGCCGAGGTTGCAATATCCACTGCGCTTTGAAAACCGAAGGTTACTTCTGTGCCGTAGATATCATTGTCAATGGTCTTTGGCAGGGAGACTACATTCAATCCTTCTTCGCTCAATAAATTGGCCGTTTTCTGGGTTCCATTTCCTCCTAAAACTACCAGACAGTCAAGCTTTAATTTTTTGTAGGTATCCTTCATGGCTTTTACTTTGTCTATTCCATCCTCACCAATCACACGCATTAATTTAAATGGCTGGCGACTGGTTCCTAAAATGGTTCCTCCTTTTGTGAGAATACCAGAAAAATCTTTCGCTTCCATCTTCTGATAATTTCCATGTATCAAGCCTTTGTATCCTTCCAAAAAACCGTAGATTTCCAAGTCATCCCGATTTTGGTACAACCCTTTTACCACGCCTCTCATGGTAGCATTTAATGCCTGACAGTCCCCACCACTAGTTAAAATACCAACTCTCAACATAAGCATCTCCTCCTTTTTCCTACCCTTTTTGTACAATGTTCCATGGCAACATCACTATTTGTATTATATCCTATTTAGACCGAAACAACAACAAATTTATTTCCCCCTGTTAAAGTTCTCTTCCATAGGCTAAACGATTACAAGTTACAAAACCTTTCTGCACAAAAATAGCTATGCGCACAAGCCCATAGCTATTTTCCTGACATCATCCTATTATTTTAGATACTTTCCATCTTCACCGACTTTTCCTGGTGCCTTTGTTGTGGTATATGGCATGGCAGAATCATGGTTTTATACATATTTTTTCTTTTTGTTTTGTACATTTTTTTAACAGTTTTTTACATATTTTTTACACCCAAAGAATACCACCCCAGGTTACACCTGGAGCGCATCTTTAAATACCTATAGATTGCAATAAAAGAACCACCAACAACACCGGTGCAATAAATTTTATCATAACCACATACAAAAATCGTCTATAAAATTTCTCGCCGTTTCTGCATACCTCATCAATCACTACCTTAGGTTTTACCAACCACCCAATGAGAACACAGGTAAGCAGTGCCACTAGCGGCATCAGGCAGTTGTTGCTGATATAATCCAGCACATCCAATATCTGACCCACGTTTTGGTTTGGTAATTTTAATTCAAAATAGAATATATTATATCCAAGGCAAACCAACAGGCCACCTAACAATGCGTAAATGGTCACATAAATTGTGCTCTTTCTTCTACTGAAATGAAACCGATCCATAATGCTGGATACAATTGCTTCCATAACAGAAACAGCAGAAGTCACTGCGGCAAATACTACCATCAGAAAGAATACCAGTCCAATTACCTTGCCCACAGTTCCCATAGCCTGGAAAATCTTCGGCAAGGATACAAACATCAGTCCCGGACCGGCGGACATTCCTTCTTTTCCCATGAAGGTGTAGACCGCCGGCACAATCATCATTCCAGCCAGAATAGCCACTACCGTGTCAAACACTTCAATTTGGTTAATCGATTTCATTAAATTGACATCCTTCTTTACATAGGAACCATAGGTAATCATAATCCCCATAGATACACTGATAGAAAAAAACAGTTGTCCCATGGCATCCATTATCACTACCCAGATATCACGAAATGTCATACCCTTAAAGTCGGGAACCAGGTACACTTTTAGTCCCTCCAACCCGGTACGCACCACTCCATCAGCCCCAGTATGGCGAATAGTCATAGAATAAACAGAAATACCCACCACCAACACCAAAAGCGCCGGCATCAGCACCTTGCTGAATTTTTCTATTCCTTTATCCACTCCGCAAAATACAATTAACGATGTAATCCCCAAAAACACTACCATCCACAGGACTGGCTCCCACACCGTAGTAATATAGCCGGTGAAATACCCTTCCATAGCCGCTGCCTCTGATTTCCCGGTAAGATATACGGTAAAATACTTCACTACCCAGCCACCGATAGAACAATAGTATGGCAGAATAATGGTGGGAACCAGACAAGCCAGCACACCAATAATTTTAAACTTTGGATGTATTAAATTATAAGCAGTCAGAGGGCTCTGTCCTGTCTTCCTACCCAGTGATATTTCTGTGGTCAACAAAGCAAACCCAAAGGTTAATGCCAACACAATATAACAAAGTAAAAACACTCCTCCATGATCTTTTGCCGCCAGGTATGGAAATCTCCATATATTTCCTAAACCTACTGCACTTCCCGCTGCCGCCATAACAAACCCTAAGGTTCCTGTAAAACTCCCGCGAGCCTTACCTTTTTTTAATCTCGATTCCTGGTTCAAGTCATTTTCCTCATTTCTTTTATTTTTTCTATGTATTCACTCTCTTCAATCAGAACCTTACATTTACTGTAAGGTTCGTACCTGCGCCAAATCTCTGATTTGTGTGC
>CACXGE010000043.1 GCA_902767135.1 uncultured Lachnospiraceae bacterium
AATATATTAACTCAGAAGGATACAAAATGTGCCTTTTAATATTTCGGAAACGTATGTGATGGAGTAAAAACACGTGATTATTTGAAGTTTACATTTTAATCAGAAAGGTTATTGGTAGGAGCATGTGGCAATGAGGATTGGCTGATGTTACCGTTTTGCTTGGATGCGCAATCAGGAATTGTATCAGATTGTGAAAATGCAAAGGAGTATCGAAAACTTATAGGGTTACAGATATAGTAAGAGGCACGCCCAAATTTCAGTCTTGCGATGAGACTGAAAGCAACAGATGATTTGAAGGTGGTGGTGAGAATCTATGGAATACATAAAAGCAACAGAAAAAGATTTGGAACATATAGTAATGTTGGTACAAGAAACAATAAAGACAATATATCCTAAATATTATCCGAAAGAAGTTGTTGAGTTTTTTTGTGAACTTCATTGCCAAGAGAATATATTAAAAGATATTAAAGCTGGATTGGTTGGTATTTTAAAAAAGAATAATCAAATCCTCGGCACAGGATGCTATAAAGATAATCACGTTACAAGGGTATATGTAAAACCTGCATTTCAAAAGCAAGGATACGGTAGCTATATTATGCAGTGCTTAGAGAATGAAATAGGATTGCAACATGATACCGTGTGCTTGGATGCTTCTTTGCCTGCAAGTCGTTTGTATGAGAAAAGAGGTTACGTGACAATAAAGCATGAACGCTGGAATGTTGAAAATGGTGTAGTACTCGTATATGAAATTATGGAAAAACGATTAGAGAAATGCTCGACAAGTATTGCCTATAATGAGAAATGCTTCGTTCCTCGAGAAAATACAGAGAATGGTGAAGTTAGTGGAAACACCATATTCTTATACCACCAAAATGGTAATATTTTATGGGCAGATTATTCGGGGGGAGAGATTGTTAGAGGTCATTTACTAGGAACGGTAGCTGAGAATGGCGAACTCGATTTTTATTATCAGCATATAAATGTGAAAAATCAAATACGGGTTGGTGTTTGTCACAGCATACCTAAAGTTTTAGAAAATGGAAAAATTGAGCTTTCTGAAAAATGGCAATGGTTAAATGGCGATAAATCAGAAGGTAGTTCGCTTCTGATAGAGGTTTGAAAATATACTTTATGGACTAAATCTAAATTGGAAGCACGTACAACTTTCAGGCTTCTGGTGAGTCTGAAAGTTCGCTTGAATTTTAATTAGTTAATACTTTTTTAAATGGAGAGAAAACGAATGATTATAAGAGCAAAGAACGAAGATTTGGAAGAGATACTTGCATTGCAATATTTGGCTTATCAAAGTGAAGCGAGACTCTTTGGGAGTATGGATATTCCGCCCTTAAAGCAGACCATAGAAGAAGTATGTGATGAATATGAAAAAGGAACTATTCTAAAAGCAGTGGATGACGCAGGAACTATTATAGGTTCTGTCAGAGCATATCAGGAGAATAGAACGGTTTATATTGGTAAATTAATGGTGCATCCTAATATGCAAAAGCAGGGGCTTGGCACAAAGCTTCTTTTGGCAATAGAGCAGGAATATCCGAACCAAAAGTATGAGTTATTTACCAGTACCAAAAGTATTAGTAATATAAGATTATATGAGAAATTAGGATATAAAATATTTAAAGAGGAGACAGTATCTGAAGAATTGCAGTTTGTATATTTGCAAAAATAATAAGAGCAAAACTTTCAGTCTTGCGAAGAGACTGAAAGCAACAGAAGATTTGAAGTGGGAGGGTAGAAAAGTGAAGAAAATATATGCGTGGGAACCATGGTTCTTTATGTTCTTCGGACTATTTCATTTACATAGAATATGGGGATTGATTGACAGAACATCGTATGCTGATTTTTGGATTGGGATATTGGAGAGTAAAGGTATATTTTATTTTGCCCTGATGGGAATTTTGGCATTTCTTTGTGTTTGCGGAATAGCAACATCCTGTAAGAATATAAAGAATAATTATTGGTGGAGATGGATATACATTTTCGGTGGAAACTATGTATTGTTCGACTTGTTTGCAATAGCAATTGAGTTGAAAGTGTGGAATGATTTATTATTGTTTATGTTTGATGTAAATAGTCAGTACTGGAATATAGTGTGGGGATTTTTTATTATATTAGGTGCATTAGTATTTTATTTGGGTACGAAATTGTTAAAACTAAGAAAAGAGCAAATTTGAATTTGCGCCTACAATGATAATAAACATATAAATCTTAACGACAAGGAGGAACAACAGTTATGGATAACAAAGAACTGGT
>CACXGE010000044.1 GCA_902767135.1 uncultured Lachnospiraceae bacterium
AACTTGTTTTTCACAAGGTAAAACAATAGTAATAATGATATAAATGTTACATACTAAAATACAAATACGATTTATCGGAAATTTTGACGAACAAGGGATTGTGAAAAGAACATTTGTTTGATATAATAGATTTGAGGTTAAATCCTCAGGGTGCTACCACACGTTGACGTGTTGATGGCGGTTCGCTTTGCCCAGAGAGTCTATAGCTCTGATTACATAGATCAATCTCTTTACGAGAAATCTGTCGAAAGGAGTCGAAGCCTATGCTAACCATTAGTGACCTTATTGCAGTGCTTGCACTGTGTGCGACTTTTTTTAGCCTTGGTTACATGTTTGGAAAGCATGATTCCAAGACAAACAAATAACCGCCCCGAGCCTGAGAAACTTGAGCGGTTATTTATAACTTCTAAATGATCAGGCGAACCGTCATCGGTAGCACCTTTTTGTTATTATTATAATAACACTGCTCTCCAGTTATGTCAAAACAAATCTTCTTTATTCCTCATAGCTTTGTTTCTCATAAATAATTTTCCTTTTATTTCCAGTTGTATTTCTCCCTAAACTATCATATAATAGAAGTAGGAATTACCCTACTTTTCCTATTTTGATTTAAAAGGAGGTTTTTATTATGTTAGCTACTACATTTATTGATAATGCAAAAGTCATGTCAAAAGGTCAGGTTACAATTCCAAAGGATGTCCGAGATGTTCTCGGTGTTTCAAATGGCGATCGTGTTACCTTTGTTGTTGAAAACGGCTCTGTTCACATTTTTAACTCTGCTGTCTATGCTATGAAAATGTTTCAGGCACAAATGACTGGCGAAGCCGAAAAAGCTGGCATCACTTCTGAAGAAGACATCCAAGCGCTTGTCGATGAAGTTCGTACAGAAAGTGAGGCTTAATCTCCAACAAAGCATATAATTGCGCCTGCTATTGCAACTAAATATAATTTTTTCTCAATCATTTTCATTTACCTCTCAACCAACAAAATAAGAATTTCATTCCTTAATAAACTTCTTATCCTTTTCAGGAATTTCATCATTTGATATATATCTTTCAACTTTCATGTGAAGATTATATTTTTCTCGTAATTTGAAAATGGTATCCATCATAGGCGTTCCATGATGAATTCCAGTATTGTATCACATGCTGGGCTTTTTCAATAGAATAAATTTCTAAGTTCTACAGGCTCCTCCTCCCTTTCCTCAATCTTTATGTTTGATAAATGCCCGACTTTACTCTGTCACTTTCACAGTGCACCTTGCTTTCGCACCATCTTCCTTGGCATAAACATATGCCTTTCCTTTTTTCTTCGCTCTCACAACTCCCTGACCGTTCACTGTGACGATTTCTGTATTACTACTGCTCCATTGTACCGGATTGTTAGAGGAAACCGTTGCCTTAAGAGTATGTCTCCCTCCTGATTTCATGGAAAGTTCTGTCTCAGAAAGCTTGATTTTAGGCTGTTTCACAGTGATTTTACACTGCTTCGTCACTCCATCCACGGTTGCTGAAATCATCGCTTCCCCATGTTTTATAGCTGTTACCACCCCCTTTTCATCTACTACAGCCACACTTTTTTTATTGGTTTTCCATGTAACCTCCCTGCCAGAGGAAACCGTTGCCTCTAATTGCACCGATTGCTTTCGATACAGACTTACGTTGGTTTTATTTAGTTTTACGATTGGGAATTTTACTGTAAGTTTACATATGGCAGAAGTGCCATCTACAGTTGCTGTGATTTCACAGTTTCCTGGTTTTTTCGAGGTTATCACACCTTCCTCTGAAACCGTAGCCACACTGCTTTTTGAAGATTTCCATTTCACGCTGTGTCCTGTGGAGGACCACACCCGTATTTTTTTCGTTTTTCCATTCTCCATAGATAAATAATTATATTCCAGCGTCACCTTGGTTTTATCTACCATGATATAGCAGGAAGCTTCTGCATCCTTGATTTTTGCCGTGATTTTACAGCTTCCTGCTTTCTTTGCCGTAACCAGTCCATAAGTATTTACCGATGCAACAGACGAATCTGAGCTTTTATATGTTGCCTTCTTTCCTGTAGACGTAACTGCAATTAAATAAAATTCATCTCCAATGGAAAGTTCTTCTTTATAAGTTGATAAAAATACCCAGGGATAACTGTCAGATTCGGCATATACCTCCATAGGCATTACCGACGACATACAAACAACTGCCACCAGCAGTAATAACGATATGATAGATTTGATTCCTTTTTTATTCATATATTTTCCTCCTCCAAAAAGGAAGAAAGAACCTGTATAAGTATATTATACAGGTTCTGATGGCAATTTCAATGGTTTGAAATAGATTTCAACAATTTTAAGAAAGTTTAGATTTCATTTAGATTTCAGATGTCAAGCTTGGGTCCTTACAGCACCTTCTGTACCTTTCTATAATTTTCAAGAATATCTCCGCCAAAAATTGCTGACCCCATAACAGCAATGTCACATCCTGCCTCCATCACTTCCCTTGCATTGGAGGCATTCACACCGCCATCTACTTCAATCAATGTGGATAATCCTTTTTTTGTTATCATTGATTTTAAGGTTTTGATTTTTTCTGTGGAATAGGGGATATACTTTTGTCCTCCAAAGCCAGGATTCACACTCATGATTAACACCATATCTAACTGGTCTAATACGTATTCAAGTACCGAAAGGCTGGTTGCTGGATTCAGGGCAACCGCTGCCTTACAGCCTGTCTCATGAATCTGTGCAATCACCCTGTCTAAGTGCTTACAGCTTTCTGCATGAACCGTGATAATATCTGCTCCACATTTTACAAATTCGCCAATATATCTTTCCGGTTCCTCAATCATTAAATGTACATCAAAAATCATCTTAGACTTCTTTCGAATAGATGTAATTAACGGCATACCAAAGGAAATGCTGGGAACAAACCTTCCGTCCATCACATCAATATGTAGGTATTTGATTCCTGCCTTTTCTACTATCTCTATATTTTCTCCTAAATTTGCAAAGTCCGCCGCAAGTATGGATGGTGCTATCTCAAGCATAATCTTCCTCCTAATATTTCTTCCTATTCTTTTCTTTTTCGCTGATTTCCTCTAGTATCTGAATATAATTATCATAGCGGATTCGGCTAATTTCCCCCGATTCCACCATATCCTTAATCACACAATCCGGTTCCTTAAAATGGACACATCCCAAGAACCGACAGCTTTGACTGTGTTCCATAAATTCCGGATAATAATCCTTTAATTCCTCTCTTTTTACATCCAGGCTCCACAGAGAGCTAAATCCCGGAGTATCCACCAGATAGGTGTCCTGTCCCATCTTGATAAGTTCCGCATGTCTGGTGGTATGCTTTCCCCTGGAAATCTTTTGACTAATTTCTCCCGTAGCCATAAGTATCTGATCCTGAAGCAGATTGGTGGTGGTAGATTTTCCCACTCCGGAAGGACCAGCCAGAACCGTGGTTTTTCCTGCCAGCCTTTCCTTTAATTCTTCCAATCCAATCTTCTCTCTGCTGCTGATAAAAAAAATGTCACAGCCACTGTCCTTATAAATATCATATAAGGTCTTTTTTTCTTCCTCATCAATCAAATCACATTTGTTAAAACACAACAACACATTGACTTGCTGCTCCCTCATAAGAAGGAGCAGACGATCCAACAAATTAAAATTGGGTTTTGGGTCACTGGCCGCAAAAATCACCAGTGCCTGGTCCACATTGGAAACTACCGGACGAATCAATTCATTCTTTCTCTCCCTAAGTTCCTGAATATTTCCTGTCATTTCATCCTCTGACAAAACCTCAATATCCACATAATCTCCTGGAATAATCTTAATCTTCTGCTTTCTAAAAAGTCCCTTTGCCTTACATTCATAAATTCCATTTTCTGTGGAAACGTAGTAAAATCCTGCGATTCCCCGTATTACCCTTCCCTGCATTAATTGCTCACCGCACTGAGGGTAACCGTATACTTTTCACTCAACGCTCTTTCGTCTACATAAACAGTAACGGTACCCGTGGTAACTCCACTTTCACCAGTAACATCCAGCTTGTAAGGGAAACTGGTTTCATCCAAAAGACCGGCATCGTATGTCTTAGAAATCACCTGGTCGCCAACCTGCTGTGAAAGTACAAATTTTACCTCTCCTGTAGTAAATCCATCCGGTTTCTGAATCTTGACACTTCCTTCATAAGTCTTAATAGCTTCTGGCTCTGAGCCTTTACTTACCACAATATTTACTGATTTACCTGGTGCCACCTCGGAACCTGCCTCAAAACTCTGACTAATCACAAGACCTTCGGCCACATCATTGCTATAAGTTTCTTCTACCAATCCCAAGGTAAGACCTTCGGATTCCAAAGCGATTTTAGCTGCACTTTCACTTAATTTGTATAAGTTTGGAACTTTCGCATTCTCAGAGCCTTTACTAACCACGAGAGTAATGGTATCTCCCTTTACAACTGGTGTGGTTTCTCTAGGGGACATAGAAATGACCTTTCCCTTTTCTACCTCTGAACTAAATTCTTCTGTTGTCTTTACAACCAGACCTGCATCTTCTAGGATTTTCTTTGCTTCTTCCAAAGTCTTTCCAACCACATTACTCACCTCAAAGGAAGAGGAACCGCTGCTTAAAACTCCAAGAATTCTTGTATTCTTTTCTACCTTCTGACCTGCTTCCACGCTCTGTTGCGCAATTTTTCCTTCCTCTACCGTGTCTGAGGCTATGGTTCCATTCTGTGCATATCCTAATCCTTTTTCGTTTAACAGCTCTTTTGCCTCGCTCTCTGTCATTCCAATAATACTTGGAACCTCCACCATATCACCATCTTCTGCAGATTCTGTTGCCGCTGTTTCTGTAATCACAGCTTCCCCTGTGATGGTAGGATTACCATTCAGAATATTGGTATCATCCTCTACGGTTTTTCCACCAAAAACGCCCAAAGCCTTACCCACAAAGAAAAGCACCACCAGACAAAGAATGACAGCAGCTACAATCCCTAAGATTGCTATAATCTTATCCATCTTGACATCTTCTTCATCTAATTCATCCTCATACTCTTCCTCTCGGGATTTTTTGTTATTCTGGGTGTAATACTCATTTCTTCTTACATAATTTTTTTCCCGTTCCCTGTCACCAGAGGCTTCTTCTCGCTTTCTCTTAGGCGTTCTCTCTTCTTCCCAAAATTCTTTCTCATCAGCCTCTTCCTCCGGTTCTCTAAACTCTTTTGCCTCTGTCATTACCGGTCTGGTATTTTTACGAATCTGGCGAATTTCATCCTCTTGAATCATTTTGGTAGCAGCATCCTCTATCCCATTGTTCATCTGAACAAAATCCACTTCCGGATTGATAAGGGATTCCTTCAAATCAGCAATCAACAAGCTGACATTTTCATACCTTCTATCCGGGCTTTTTTGCGTACATTTAAAGATAATATGTTCCACGCTTACCGGAATCTCAGGAACAAAATCCCTTGGGGATGGCATTTCATCCTGAATATGTTTAATGGCAACGGAAACTGTGGTTTCTCCATTGAAAGGCACCCTTCCTGTAAGCATTTCAAACATGGTAATACCTAAGGAGTAAATATCACTTTTCGCATCTGAATAACCACCTCTTGCCTGCTCTGGTGAAGTATAGTGAACCGACCCCATCACATTAGAAGTAATTGTATTGGAACTCGCTGCCCTTGCAATACCAAAATCTGTTACCTTTACTTTCCCTTCTCTGGAAATAATAATGTTCTGTGGTTTGATATCCCTGTGTACAATATTATTCTTGTGAGCGGCTTCGATTCCCATGGAAACCTGAATTGCAATGCTTACCGCTTCTTTGACGGAAAGCCTTGCTTTCTTTTCGATATAATCTTTTAGGGTGATGCCCTCTACCAATTCCATAACAATGAAATGTAAGCCTTTATCTTCACCAACGTCATATACATTTACAATATTGGGATGGGCAAGCCCTGCTGCTGCCTGCGCCTCCACACGAAATTTAGAGACAAAACCCTTATTTTCACTAAACTCTGATTTCAATACTTTTACGGCAACATAACGATTCAATTTATGATCTTTTGCCTTATATACAAAAGACATCCCGCCGCTACCAATCTGTTCGATAATTTCATATCGTTCTAATATAACCACTCCTGGTTTTAACATAATGATCCTCCTCAACGGCATCGCCGTTTCATTTTCATTCCTTCTTTATAATGATAACCGAAACATTGTCTGTACCACCATTTTCATTGGCGGTACGAACTAAGGTCTCTGCCATTTCAACTACATCCCTTTGTTTTCTTAAAATAAGAGAAATTTCGCTATCCTCAACCATATTTGTCAAGCCATCGGAACACATAAGAATAACGTCACCGGGTGCTAACTGAATTTCGAAAAAATCAATCTGAATTTCATCGCTCCCGCCAACGGCTCTCGTAATCACATTCTTTTTCGGATGATATCTTGCTGCTTCCTGGTCAATTCCACCCATTCGTACCATTTCTTCCACCAAGGAATGATCCTTGGTAATCTGTTTTAGTTCATCTCTTTCCAAATACAAACGGCTGTCACCTACATTTGCCACATACATGGTATTGTCAAAGATGGTTGCTAACACTACCGTTGTTCCCATTCCCTCAAAACTCTCTGACTCTGCGGCTTTGGCAATCACAGTCTCATTTGCCTGTTCAATGGCACTTCGGATGGCTGCAACAGTATTCTCCTGGGTACTGTTTTGCAAACACTCTACGATTGTCTGTGTTGCCTGACGGGAAGCGAAATCACCAGCCTTGTGACCGCCCATTCCATCCGCCACAATAAACAAATTGGGCAATCTTCCAACCGGCTTTTCTGACGAAAACACAAAATCCTGATTGATATTCCGTCGCACGCCTATATCTGTTATGGAAAATGTTTTCAACACTCTTTTGTACCGTCCTCTCCGACATTTTCCTCATGTCTACGTCTTAATTGTCCACAGGCACCATCAATATCTCTGCCCATTTCCCTTCTTATAGTAACATTTATTTTGCTTTTTTCAAGTTTATTTTTAAAATCCATAGCAACTTTTTTTGCTGTGCTTTGAAATTGCAATTCTTCCACTGGATTAATGGGGATTAAATTCACATGGCAATTTCTGGATTTCACAAGCTGTATCAGTTCCCTCGCATCCTGATCCGAATCATTCACACCCTTTGCCAGAGAGTACTCAAAAGTAACCCTCCTTTTTGTCTTTTCATAAAAATAATCACAGGCTTTTAGTAATTCAGCAATGGAATATTTATTGGCAATGGGCATCATTTTCCTTCTCTTCTCATCGTTTGGTGCATGTAATGAGATTGCCAGGGTAACCTGTAGATTTTTATCTGCAAACTCTTTGATTTTTGGCACAATGCCACAAGTAGAAACCGTAATATTTCTAGCGCTGATATGCAATCCCTTTTCATTGGTAATCAATTCTAAAAATCGAATAAGATGATCAAAGTTATCAAAAGGTTCCCCGGTTCCCATGACTACAATATTGGAAACCCTTTCCCCGGTTTCACGCTGAATTCTATAAATTTGCTCTAACATTTCCGAAGGATGAAGATTTCTTTTTAAACCAGCAATGGTAGAAGCACAGAATTTACATCCCATTCGGCATCCCACCTGGGAAGATATACATACAGAATTTCCATGTTTATATTTCATCAAAACACTTTCGATTAAGTTTCCATCCTGCAGGCGAAACAGGTATTTCGCTGTACCATCCATGGCTGAAACCTGCTTATCTGCAATTTCTAAAGTGGTAAAATCATATCTATGTTCCAGTTTTTCTTTTAGCTTTTCAGAAATATTTGTCATTTCCTCAAAACCGGATACTAATTTTACATGCATCCATTCATAAATCTGAGTTGCCCGAAAGACCTTTTCCCCAAGTTCTTCCATGTCTTTTTTCAACTCATCCAGATTCATTGATTTTATATCTTTTTTGTCCATCTTGTTATCCTGCTATCCTTTTCTCCTAAGCTTTGCTATAAAAAAACCATCTGTGTTACATTCCCCTGGAAGCAACTGAAGCTGTCCATTCTTTACCAGGGGTTTTATGGTTTGTGGCATCTGATTTGAAAAATCTTCCAACTGAAATTCCGGATACTCCTCAACAAACCATTCTACATTTTCTCTGTTTTCTCTTTCATTCACCGTGCAGGTACTGAACATCAGCACTCCACCAGGCTTCACATAATTTTTTACATTTGACAAAATCTCTCTCTGCAAAGGAATGAGCGCTTGCATGCTTTCTATGTTCATCTTAAACTTAATATCCGGCTTTCTGCCAATGACTCCCAAACCTGAGCAGGGAACATCCGCTAACACAATATCCGCCGTATCTTTTAATTCTTCTTCAAACTCTGTGGCGTCCCACACGTGGACTGCCACGTTTTCAAATCCCATGCGTTGTACGTTTTCCATGATTTTCTCAGCCTTTCTCTGACTGATATCACCACACAAAACCTTTCCCGTACCCCCAAGTTTGTCTGCTACATGTAACGTTTTCCCTCCCGGTGCTGCGCACACGTCGATACAGACATTGTGTTCTACCACACCTGATGCCTCTGCTACCAACATAGAACTTAAATCCTGAACAGCAAAAAGGCCTTCTCGAAACGAAGAAAGACCTGCCAGATAATCATATCCCGAAATTTCAAAGGCATAAGAAAGGGGAGTTTCCACGATGTGCTTTACTCCGTCCTCCACTAGCTTCTCTTTTAATTCTATACTCGTAATCTTTGATTTATTACAGCGTATGGTAGTATTTTTTTCCTGGAGAAAATATGCAAGCATTCGCTCTGTCTTCTCTTCTCCATACTCTTTCATCCACTGTGTTACAAGCCACTGTGGTGCAGAATATTTCACTGACAAATACTCTGTGATATGTTCTTTTGGGGGAAGGATTTCCTTACAGCCCTCCCTGACAATCGTCCTTAAAACACCGTTTACAAACCCTTTCAGATTCTGAAATCCTCTTTTGGCTGTAAGTTTTACCGCCTCATTACACACTGCCGAAGAGGGAATTCTATCCATAAAATAAAGCTGATAGACCGAGCTTCTCAAAATCGCCCGTATCATCGGCTTCATTTTATTTACCTTCACTTTTGAATAATGATTCAAAATATAATCGATGTATATCATTTGTTCTATGGTACCATTGGTTACCTTTTTTAAAAAGGCTCTGTCTGCTTTGGACAGAAACTGGTATTTTTCCAGTGTCTGTCCTATTACCACATGGCTGTATTCCCCATTTTTTGTGATTTCTATTAACATATCCACAATCAGTTCTCTTGGGTTCACTGATTTCGTCATCGTTTCTTCTTCCTCCAAACAATAGCAATATTCTTAGATTCCTAGTTTTTCTCCCTGGTTCACTTCATATCCAAGCAGAAAGCTTTCTGTGGTCATTCGTTTCTTTCCTGCCAACTGTAGTTCTGTGATAGCCAAGGCACCTTTCCTGGTTTTTACCACCAGGCTCTTCTTGGTCTTTGCAACAATGGCTCCTATTTCACCTTCGTATTCTTTTTCCTCCACATCCGCTGCCCACACCTTTAAGGTTTTCCCATGAAGGGTAGTGTATGCAGAAGGCCATGGATTTAACCCACGAATCAGACGCTCTATTTCCACTGCATCTTTTGTAAAATCTATATTTCCCAATTCTTTCTGTAACTTTTTTGCATAACAGGAATCTTCATCTTTTTGGGGTGTTTTTGTGGTTTTGCCTGCTGCAATCTCTTCCATGGTTGCAACACAAAGCCTGGCACCTGCTTTTGCTAACTTATCATGATAGGTACCACCAGTCTCTTTTTCATCGATAGGCACTACTACTTTAGATAAGATATCCCCCGTATCTATTCCTTCGTCCATCTGTTGGATGGTGACTCCGGATTCCTTTTCTCCATCAATGATAACCCTCTGAATTGGTGCCGCACCACGGTATTTTGGAAGCAGAGATGCATGTACATTGATACAGCCATATGGACACATATCTAAAATCTCTTTCGAAACAATTTGTCCAAAAGCCACCACCACCATAATGTCTGCCTGACAGCTTCGAAGTTTTTCTACCGCTTCTGCTTCTCTAATTTTTATTGGTTGAAATACCTCTATGTCATGAGCCACTGCATATTCTTTTACCGGTGTAAACTGCATGGCATGGCCTCTGCCCTTTGGCTTATCCGGCTGTGTCACCACAAGACATACTTCATGACCTGCTTCATAAATTGCCTGTAAGGTTCCCACTGCAAAGTCTGGGGTTCCCATAAATATAACTCTCATATTCTTCCTCCCGCTAGGACTATTCCTCAACATCACTGTAATCTACAGTATGTAACTCGCCTTCTACCTTATCTACATACAGCACACCATTTAAATGGTCACACTCATGGCAGATTGCCCTTGCTAATAAACCAGTACCTTCAATTTCATATTCCTGCATTTCTTCATCAAAGGCTTTTGCCTTCACATAATCTGGTCTGGTGACCACTCCGGATTTTCCTGGAAGACTTAAACATCCCTCATCCCCTGTTTGTTCTCCTGAAGTTTCTAAAATCACCGGGTTAATCATCACAATAGGACCTTCTCCAACATCAATGACTACCACACGCTTTAGCACCCCTACCTGTGGAGCAGCAAGTCCTACACCATTTGCCTCATACATGGTATCCAACATATCATCAATCAAAGTCAGTATTCTTTCATTTACTTCCTTTACCTCACGACAATTCTTTCTTAATACATCATCACCTATTACCCTAACTGTTCTTAATGCCACTTTACTTTCCTCCTGTTACTTCCTAAATACATCGTAACTGTTCAGAATCACCGAACAGTTACGTAAATCGGGCAATGTTTACGCATGCAAATTTGCCCGATTTTTGTAAAATCTACATTTTCTTACGGTGTCAGCAGTAAATGCTGACACCTGTACTGAATAGTTACAATAAATCTAATAAGTATGCACAGGATCAAAATCAAATTGTATATAACAACCAGAATCCTGTCCTAAGTTATTTATAAAAATCTCAACATTTTCTTTTATCTTTGTCAGTATATCATAGTTTTTCTGTTTTATGTAAATAACTTTTCTATAATAGTCATTTAACTTTCCTATGGTAGCATCTGCCACACCAATCACTTTGGTATCCTGTGGCATAGTTTCTTTGATATGTCTGCAGATATGCTCTGCAAACTCCTCTACAACCTCCTCTTTCTGGGAGGTCATAAGAATTGCCAGCAAATGTACTGCCGGGGGATATCCTGACATACAGCGGTAACTCATCTCATATTCATAAAAATCTTTATAATCCTGTTTTGCAGCATATTGTATACTGTAATTTTCCGGAGCATAGGTCTGAATCACCATGATTCCTTCTTTTTCTCCCCGACCTGCTCTCCCTGCTGCCTGAGTTAGCAAGTGAAATGTTCGCTCTCCTGCATGGTAGTCATTTACAAAAAGAGAGGTGTCCGCTGCCAGAGCACCTACCAGGGTAACATTCTTAAAATCATGTCCTTTGACTATCATCTGAGTTCCCAGTAAAATATCTGCCTCCCCCTTAGAGAAGGCATTTAAAATTTCCCCATGTCCCCCCTTTTTACGGGTAGTATCCGCATCCATTCGCAAAATTCTTGCGGCAGGATATTTTCTTTGTAACATTTCCTCTACCTGCTGTGTCCCGGCTTTAAATGCCCCAATGTATTTACTCTTGCATTTTGGACACATGTTTACTTTCACTGTTTCATACCCACAATAATGACACATAAGTTTGTCATTCTTGTGAAGAGATAGTGAAACATCACAATGGGGACACTTAATCACTTCCCCACAGGAACGGCATGACAGAAATCCTGCATAGCCACGGCGATTTAAAAACAGCATCACCTGCTCCTTTTTCTCCATTCTGTCAACAATCAGTTCATCTAGTCTGTCACTTATCACCGAGCGGTTTCCCTTTACAAGTTCCTCCCTCATATCCACAATCTCTGTCTTTGCCAGATTCCTGTTTTTATATCTTTCTGTCAACTCATACAAACCATATTCCCCTGTTTTGGCCTTGGTATAACTTTCCATAGATGGCGTGGCCGAGCCCAATACCACAAAACCATTATTTTTTCTGGCCCGCTCAATGGCCACCTCCCTGGCATGATATTTGGGAGTAGCATCACTTTTATAGGATGTTTCGTGCTCTTCGTCTAAAATAATCATTCCTAAATTTGGAAAGGGAGTAAACAATGCCGACCTGGGTCCAACCATAATCTGAATTTCTCCATTCACCGCCTTTTCAAACTGATCAAATTTTTCTCCCTGGGATAGTTTGGAGTGGATAAAAGAAACCTGCCCCTGAAACATCTGGCAAAACCTTTCTACCGTCTGATAGGTAAGGGCTATTTCTGGTATCAGCACAATAACCTGTCTTCCCTCTTTTAAGGTCCGCCGGATAAGTTCCATATAACAAAGGGTTTTACCACTTCCTGTGACTCCATGGAGCAAATAAGCCTGAGGGGGATAAAAGCTGTGGGCCTGAGACCAGATTTTCTCCACACATTCTCTTTGATTTTTTGTCAATTCCACCTCTCCTTTAGAGGTTGACAAAATCTGTTCCAATTCCAGTTCCACTTTTGGATCTCTGTAATTTCGTATGGCTTCTATGCGGATAATTCCTTCCTGTTCTAATCCTTTTATCACAGGCATTGTAGCTATTTTCTCTTTCAAAACTACACTTTTTTGCAGGGTATTATCTACGGACTCTAGGAGCGCCTCCAGCAATCTGGCCTTTGCTTTATGCTTTTTCGTATAAAAACTTACCAGATACTGTTTCGCCTTCTCTGTGGTTATATTCAAATACAGAAAACTTTCTTCTTTCTTTTTGACTTTCTGTTTCAAAGGCATTACTGTTTTTAAAGATTGCAACATAGTCCCACCGTAATTTTTACTGATAAATTCTGCCAGCTCAATAAACTCTGCTTCTATTCCAATATCTTCCTCCACCAACCGGTAAAGGGATTTCATTTTTGTCACATCATAATTGCACTGCCCGGTAATTCCCACCACGTAGCCTTTTGTTTTTCGATTTCCCTGACCAAAAGGAAATTCCACTACACTTCCTATTTTTATCCTGGTATTCCATTCTTCTGGTATTGCAAACTGAAAGATTTTATCCAGTTTTTCATGGGAAATATCTACAATAACATTAGCATATTGCATAATTTACTACCCAATCTCCTCAAGAATTTCCTGAATGAACACTCTCTCATCCATAGGATATTTCTTGCCCTTAATCTCCTGATAATCCTCATGACCCTTGCCTGCCAATACAATCACATCCCCTTCTTCTCCATGCTGGATTGCATACCGGATGGCTTCTTTTCTATCCACAATTTCCACATATTTCCCAGAAGTTTTTGCCATTCCTGTCTTTATATCTTCTATAATTGCCTGAGGTTCTTCATCCCTTGGATTATCTGAGGTAATGATCGTCAAATCTGCCAGTTTACCGGAAATTTCACCCATTTCATATCTACGTAATTTGGAGCGGTTTCCTCCACATCCAAACAGGCATACTAAACGTTTGGGCTTATATTCTTTTAAGGTAGTCAACAGACTCTCCAGGCTCATAGCATTATGGGCATAGTCAATCATCAAGGTAAATTTATCCGATACCTTTACCATTTCAATTCTTCCCTTTACCTTTGCCTGTTTTAACGCCTTTTGAATATCCTCCTTTGACACACCAAAATGCAAACAGATTGCAATGGCGGTCAGGGAGTTATACACACTGAATTTTCCCGGAATGTCGATTTCCACATCCATTTCCACCATTCCACTCGTATGATATTTCACCCCTAAATATCCTGGGGTTTTTAATAACTCTACCTTCTCTGCACGAAGATTGGCCTGTTTCGAAAATCCAAAGGTTTCTAACTTACAGGTAGCATGTTTCATCACTCCCTCAAAATGTTCACTGTCCACATTGGCAATCCCCACCTTACACTGTGAAAACAACATTCCCTTACATTCCATATACTCTTCAAAACTTGCATGTTCATTCGGTCCAATGTGGTCCGGTTCTAGATTTGTAAAAATTCCGATTTCAAATACAAAACCTGCGGTACGATGTAGCATTAATCCCTGAGAGGATACTTCCATCACTACAATATCACACCCTGCTTCTACCATTTTGCGAAAATATTTTTGAATATCCATAGATTCCGGAGTGGTATTCTTGGCAGGAATATGTTCTTCCCCGATGATAATTTCAATGGTTCCAATCAGCCCCACCTTATGTCCTGCGTTTTCCAAAATGGACTTTACCATATAGGTAGTGGTGGTCTTTCCCTTGGTTCCCGTGATACCAATCACCTTTAATTCTTCTGCCGGATGATTGTAATACGCTGCTGCAATCAAAGCCATGGCATATCTGGAATTTTTTACTTTGACTATGGTAACACCTTCAAATTCCTCCACTTCCTTTTCTACTACTAAGACCTTCGCCCCTTTCGACACCACATCCTTTGCATAGGAATGACCGTCTGACACGGCACCGCTGATACAAAGGAATAGGGAATCTGGCGTCACCTTTCTGGAATCATTTACAACCTCTGTCACCTCTATGTCTTTATTTCCCTTGACATATTCTATCTCTTTCTCTTCTTCTAACTTCTCTATTAACTGTGATAATCTCATACTGCCACCACTCCTTTTCTGTACACATTGTTTTCTTCCTTACTCTAATCTGTCATTATACACTACTTTTTCCCATAAGAAAAGCCCAAACCACAAGGGTCTGGACTTTCTTTAAATATAACAATCAGTATTTTATTTTATAAAGGTATCATCAATATCCGCACCTACCACTCCTGGAGCCGGAGTCTTATCTGTGCTAAGCACGTATACCCTTAAGTTACCCTTTCCGGAACATGAAACATTTAAGGTTCCACCTTCTGGTATGGTCACGCTGTCTCCTGTACATGCATCCACATAGGTACCAAAGTATACACAACCTGTACATACTATATTTTGAAAAGTTAAAAGAGCGAAACTGCTCCTGCAATTTCGCTCTTTTAACAAAAACTATATAATAATGAGGGGGAGTAGTAAATTTACTTGGGGGAATAAATCTACTATAAAAAAGGTATAAAGTCGAGATTCCAAACTTCTTTTCCGTTCTGAAATTTGTCTTCTCTTGTACAGCAAAATAAATATAACACAGATATTATTTGTTGTCAATACTTTTTTAATATTTTTGTTTGAATTGTAATATATATTTAATATTTTATTTTTTTCAAATATTCTATATAATCTTCATATTGTATTCATAGTATATCCATAATTTGTGAATATACTATATTTAGATAGTTGATGAAACGTTCACTATCTCCCCCTCATAACCAGAGCCCTTATCCGCCAGGATAAGGGCTCATATATTTTATTTATGTTTCTTCTCTTTCTTTTTTACGTTCAAATCTTTTACTGCCTCCTGTATAAAGTGTGGGGTATCCACAATACTTTCATCATACCTAGCATAACCCACACTTAAGGTGAGCCGATACAATGACTGTTCCTGCTTATTTGCCTCCATGAGTATTTCTCCAATTTCATCCACAATCCATTCCGGAGAGGCCTCTTTTTCCAATTCACAAACCATGACAAATTCATCTCCACTGTACCGGGATACAAAACAATGATTCCCTTTTGCCACCTGCCTTAAACAATTGGCGATTCGTACCAATGCATTATCCCCTTCTAAACGTCCATAGATATTATTAATCCGCTTGAAGGAATCTGCATCCATAAAATACAGATATAATTCTTTATCACTTGGTGGAGCTTCCATTTTCTTTGCCAGATATTTTACCAACTGCATTCTGTTATTCAATTGTGTCAGTGGGTCCACAGAAATTTTAGCATCCTGAGCGCTTATGTATACCAGCAATACTGCCACTGTAATTCCAATCCCCATAACAAAAGACCGAGTTACAAAATACTGATACAGAGAAAAAATTACAGGAGGAAGTATAAAGCTTCCTAAAGTCAACAATTCTTTTCTTTGAGTATAATACTTTCTTCGAAATGCTTTACACAACGCCTTCAGGGAAGTACATAAAATAAATCCATATCCCACTGCATATTGAAGCCAGAACATCACTCCCCTGTGATACAAGAAATTGTCATCAATGTAAAATATGAAATGGTTTTTCTTTGTGGTGACACATACCACGGTAAAAAGTACCACGGGCAGGGCCCAAAGAGCTCTCTTATATCCCTTGTCCGTCAGCTTGGATTTCTGGCATAATTCTGAGTAAATAAACCAAAGATAACAGTATGTTACCTGCAAAATGAAAGCAATGGAATTGGAATAATATTCCCTCCTCATTGTAGTCCGAATGACTCCCGTTTGGGCAAGATCACTATATGATGAAACAAAGATAAACCCAAAAATAACCACCAACATCCACTTAAAAACTTGTATTTCATATCTTTTATCTACACCTAAAGCAACTTTCACAATTAAGATTCCTACCACAATCAGACTTAACAAGTCTACCTTAGTATATGATAACATATCAGACACATGTGCCATGTTTATCCCCCTTTTCCTTTATAAATCCACTTTTTTACAAATGTCCCCCAGACAACACTTATCACAATGAGGTTTGGTTCTCGCTGTACAAATCTCTCGTCCATGATCCACCAGCCTGTGACAAAAATCATTCCCCTTCTCTGGGGGAATCAGCTTCCAAAGTTCCATTTCTACTTTCTTTGGATTCTTGTTCCGATTTACCAATCCCATACGATTTACCAAACGTATACAATGAGTATCCGTGACAATAGCAGGCTTTTTGAATACATCTCCCATAATCAGGTTGGCACTTTTTCGCCCTACTCCCGGCAGCTTCATAAGTTCGTCAAAATCTTCTGGCACCTTTCCACCGTATGTTTCTAACAGCATCTTCATACAATTGTTAATGTCTTTTGCCTTGCTATGCCCCAAACCACAAGGTTTTACAATTGCTTCAATCTCTGAAACCTGAGCATTGGCCAACGCCTCCACACTTGGATATCTTTCAAACAATCCTTGTACTACTACATTCACTCTGGCATCTGTACATTGGGCCGCTAACCGAACACTGACAAGCAGCTTCCAGGCCTGGTCGTAATCTAAGGTGCATTCTGTATCCGGATATTCTTTTTCCAGACGTTTTATAATCTCTAATGCCAAATCTTTTTTTCTCATCTTACCACCACTTTGTACCTTTACAAATACATTAATTTATCCTGCATAATTATAATATATCTGTTCAGAACTACTGAACAGATACATGAAATCGGGCAATGCTTACGCATGAAAAATTGCCCGATTTTTGTTAAATACACATTTTCTTACGGACTTCAGCAGCAAGTGCTGAAACCTATACTGAACTGTTGCATTATATCATAAAAATACAGATAGCTCAAGTTAGTTTTCAATGCTGTCAGCCAGACACAATCTGCCATATCCACTTAATTCGTTGGGAGTCTCAGGTAAATAGTGAAGCTGTCTGGCACCTTTATGCAGATATGCTTTCGCTTTTTCTCCGTACAAATACAAATCGTTTCCTTTCACAATTCCCCACTCCATCATAAGAGCGCAACTTCCTGTCACAAAAGGAGTTGCTATGGAAGTTCCTGTTAAGCTTTCATAGCCTCCTCCTGGTACAGCGCAGCGTATATTTACCCCAGGAGCTAAAATATCCGGCTTTGACACATCTAAAAAAGTATAACCCCTACCTGAAAACTCTGCATAACTATCCAGATAGGAATTATATGCCCCTACGGAAATACATTTTCTTGCCGTAGCTGGAATCGTTATGGTTCTCTGGGGACTGGGTAATAAAAATCTGGTTCCCTGACTTAAGGCTTCCTGGGCAGGAAGATACAAATCAATCTCCCCGTTGACTATTTTCTTTGGAAGCATACGAATCCTCCATATTCCACCATCAACATAATCCTTCAGTGGAAGCAAATCAAAATAAATTTCCTGCCTGCTCCGATAAGGAACCGGAGTTGATGCATTACACAAAACCCTGGTACCAGACAAGTCTTTTTGAAATATCCCCTGCATATCTTCTGCTATCACAAATCTTTCCCCGCCAGGCCCCTCCAGGATAATTTCAAACCGATCCGCGAAGTTTTTCCATATCTGTATACCAAAAGAACTCTGAAACTGATCCACTGCCAGTTCAATGATTCTTTCTTCTATAGGATTTATTTTCCCCCCATAATGCCCACCTGCGGTTCCCTCGTTTCCATTTCCCACACAGATACAAACCTTTTCTAAATCGGACACCTGGTCTATAAAAGTTTCGATCAAGGAGGTGCCATTATGATCTCCATAGCAGTTTCCAAAACTTAAATTAATGGCAATGGGTTTTCTCTGCCTGCGAGCCACTCCTATACAGAAATTAATTGCCTGCATCAACTGACTGGTACGAAAATAATTATCCCTGGCCGGGTTGCCCAATTTTACCACCACCAGTTCTGACTGGTATGCCACACCACTGTTTCCTGCTGCCACAGATGCCACAGCCGTTCCATGACCACTACTGTCCCGATAGAGATTTCCCGCCCGTTCTCCTTGTAGAATTTCATTGATCTGATTCTGCTCCAGGATAACCCCCTGCCACTGATCATAATAAGTTAAAATTCTGGTTTTTCCATCCATAATGAACTCAGGATGAAAAAAATCAATACCGGAATCAATAATCCCCACCAGAATTCCTTCCCCACTTAAACCGTCGCTGTCAGTTTGCACCCTGGTAATACATGAGACTAATTTTCCCTGAAGCACTTGATAATACACCCGCTTGGGCTGTTCTATATATATAATTTCATCGTATGATGCAATGGCGAAAATCTGTTCTTTGGTCACATTCAATATAGCATACTCCCCTAACAGATAATCCACTACAATCCCCATCTCCTCCACTCTCTTTAAATTATCTACATACCGTACAATCACCTGAAAAGTATTCTCTGATGCGTTATATCCTGTGGATAATTCTCCTGATTTTTTTCTCTCCTGGCTTGTGACTGCCAAAGATAATTGTAAAAGATTCTCTATTTTCTCATTGTCCATACGATATCCTCATAATATTTTGCCTTTCCCTTTAGTATATACAAATAGTTCCCAAATTACCTATTTTTTATATGATGTGATAATGCGTGCTGAGTAATTTCTCCTTTTGTCCTAAAAAAAGATGGTATTCCGGAATTTTCACGAAATACCATCCTACTTCCATAAACTTTTACAATTCATCACAAATTGAAATTGCCTTGGCTATCTCCTTCCATTCCCCCGTCTGCAGGGCTGCCTCAAATGCTTTGTCATGACTCTAATGATTCATCATCACATTGAAGGCACATGCAATTGTCATAAGTCCGGCATCCGGCTTCCAAAATACGAATAAGACGAATATTATTTTTCCTGCACAAGTAACTTTTTGTTATTAAATTTTAAGTTCAATAGGGAGGGTGTTTTGAACTTAAAAAATATCATCTGAACATACTTTTACATAGAAAGCACTCTTTCTTTCACCATGCTTTTCAATGTATCCTTCCTCTACTAATTTCTTTAATGCATTAAATATAGAAGTTCTTCCAATACTTGGACACTCAGCCAATACATCTGCTGGTGTAAATTTTCCAAGCTTATTATCCACATATGCCTTTACCACATCATAGGAAGAACTCTTAACACCTGTCTCTTCCATGACACTCACACGGTCTTCAAATTCCATATAACAACCAAGCACCATTTGAAGCATATACTTGATAAATGATGTGGGATCATTTTCTTCTTCATGCCATCCATGATCAATTTCTTGCAGCACATCGTAGTAAACATCCTTTGTGGTTTCTATCTGCTTTTCAATACTGATATATTTTCCTACTTCGTAACCACATTTATAAAGAAGTAACAGCGTTAATAATCTGCTCATTCTACCATTACCATCA
>CACXGE010000045.1 GCA_902767135.1 uncultured Lachnospiraceae bacterium
AGATAATTGCAGAAAGAACAAACAAGAGCAACCGAATTAAGAACGGTTGCTCTTGTTGTCAATATACCCACTATGAAGCGTTTACAACGCTACCTCCTTCTTTTTTATTTTATTGAGATTAATTGTTTCCATTGATAATTTACCTACAATAACAATTTTTTATATTGAAAAATGGAATTCATAGATAGTTTTGTGAACTGAGGCTAAAAATGTCTGAAAAAGAAAAGAGGACGCATTAAAATGCATCCTCTTAAGAATTATTGAAATTTATCTTGTTACTTCATCCATTTTGGCATGAATTCATTGCTCCCACAGTGTCACCTCTAAAATACCAAAGCAAAATGAGATACTGTAAACATCTGCCTCTCAGTGTTATTTGACTTTTACACTTTTTGTACTACTCCAATTACTATAATAAACTTTACTTCCTATTATGTGATAATTTCTTATTGAAACATAATATTTTTTATTCTTTTTAAGTTTCGAAATGGTTTTACTTGCACTGCCGCTAGAAACTCTTACTGTTTTAGTTGCGCTGGTAGTAAAGTTCTTATTTGTACTGTACCTTATTTGATATCCGCTAGTATCTGCAGCTTTATTAAAAGAAATCTTTATCTTTCCGTTACCTAAAGCTTTCACTGTCTTAATGGTGTTTGCTTTTGGTCTGATTGTTATATTAACTTTTATAATGTTACCATTTGATGCAACTACGGTAATAGTTGAGCTACCAACCTTCTTTAAAGTTACCTTACCATACGATGTAACTGATACATTACTATTGCTCCTAAAGTAGGATAGCTTATACTTACTTGGGTTACTTATCTTTAAGAAGAAAGATTTTGCTCCTATTGTTTTTGTATAATTACATACTAATGCCATAACTTTTGTTGAAGGAATTGAAGTTGGTGTAGGAGTTATTTTCTTTGTTAGTAAAGGAGTAGTTGTTGGTTTAACTGTTGGTTTGGCTGTCGGTGTAATAGTTAAACTTATTGTAGGTTTGCTTGTAACATCTGGAACATCCGGCGAAATTGTATTTGTAATACTAGGTGTAATTGTAGGTCTGATTACAGGTACCTCTGTAACAATTGATTTATTTTCTTCCCATATAGCAATTAGCTCAATGTTACTACATGTACTGGCTTTAATGGTATATGGGGCTAAAGGCTCGTCGTTCGAACCGTTGATTCGCCACCCCAAGAAATTATAACCTATTTTTGTTGGATTGCATAAAATTATATCACCTGATGTTACATTATAACTATCTGGGTTATTATTTATAACATTTGAATCTATTGCATACGTTATGATATATTCTACAGGTACATACTTTATATCAACTACTTTATCGCATGCGGGCATAGTAAAATCCATTGTACCATTAATTAATTTATCACAATTTGTGGTATAACCAATTTTATCTGGCACATCAATCCTAACTTCTTCACCATACCTGTAATACAGAGTCTGGCTAAATCTATCCTCGTTACACACAGTATTGACTGTTAGACGATACCTATTCCTAACATAGTAATAATCTATAACAGTTTCTTTCCCCTCTTCCAGTACTACTGTTTGCGTTTCTGGTACCGTAAATCCCTCATAATCCAGTGTGATTCCCTCTACAGTCTCACCAACTTCACCTATAAACCTTTTCGCTGTATCTAATTTGTATGAATAACCATTTACATCCTGCAAATAATAATTTATTCTGTAAGATGCAGAACATTTCTCGTCAAATACAGCCTCTAATGTTAAATTACGGCATATTGCTGTGTCAACCACATATTGAACTAGGGGTTCGTCATTTGTTCCTTTTATTCGCCATCCTAAGAAATTGCTAAAGTCTTTTGTTACATTAGGCAATACAAAATTATTATCCTCGATAGTGTACATTGTTTTAAGTGTACCCTGCACATTACCGCCATTTGTTTCGTAATTTATAGTATAAGTGTCTGGTGACCATACCGGTATTGCACTTACATTATCCGTAACAATAAAAGTATCCTTTACAATAGCCCCATTTATGTTAAAAGCTTCTAATGAATATCCCTTTTTAGACAACTCAGGCAAACTATACTCAAATTTATCTGGTACTAAAGTTTCTTCTCCATTCACAACAACTTTATGCAAGGTGTACACTTTTTCTGAAACATTTCCCACTTTATCAACTACCGCTAAGTAAAAAGTTCCTGGTGTCTCTACTGTTAGCATATAATTACTAAGGTCTCCAACTTTGCTGAATTTTCTATTGGAGTTATCTGATTCCATTCCCCAGTAAAAAACATCTACACCGGATTTATCATCTTCCCATGATAGATTTAAAGTTGCATCTGAACTTGGTGTTCCTTTGAAGGTAATTGCTGTATCTGGTGCTTCTTTATCTACTCTGATGACAATCTTCTCTAATTTTCTTATAATATTACCAGCTAAATCCTTTACAGCAGCAAAAAAGCTACCGCTCTCTTCTACCTTAAATACACCATTAGTAGAACTATATTTTGGTGTTTCCGCAGAAACATTATCAAATAGATAGTATTCACTTACTCCTGATAATGTATCATCTGCTCTGATGTTAATTATACTATCCTCTGCTGTCCAATCAGAGCTGCTTTCAAGTTCTGTTATTTCTGGCTTTGTGTTATCATATTTTACAACTACTACCTCAGATTCTGACAGAAGCGTATCAAAATATTTTGAAACAAATCTAAAGTATAGTAAAGAACCTGCTGTTTCTGTTTCCCAAATTAAAGAGTCTCCCGGTAAACTAACCCAAGTTGCATTGTCTAAAGAGTATTGTAACACTAAATTATTTGTATCAAAAGTAGCGACTTTTATCACAAGTTCACCATTTTTCCATGTACTTAAATCTGTTTTAATGAATGGCTTATTAGGTGTATCATGAACATACACTTTTGCAATTGATGTTTGCACTGGCGTATTACCATCGTTATAAATAACGCAATAGTATTCGTCGCCATTATTAGCAAGTGAGCTAATTCGTACTGTGTAAGTTGACTCCGTGGAAATAACTGCACTGCCTCCGTTCTTAAACCATTTGTATTGTAAATGATCACCAGTCACTTCTGGTGCAATAGTTATGCTATCATTCAGTCTTAAATGCAAATCTGATAAATCTGTTATGATCTTTGGTGCTTCATATTTTGTAAATATTGCTTTAAATGTTATGTCCCCTACTTCACCCTTTTCGATTGCATTCTTATCAGTAGAACCACAAACCCATTTAACAAAATCACACGCCTCGATACCCGGTTCCCTGGCTCACATTTTTTCCCTTATTCCTGTGCGCCCCGATACCCGGTTCCCTGGCTCAATACGGTTCCCTGGCTCAATATCATCTGAAGAGAGCAGTTCCCCACAGACATATAATGGGTACAAAGCACAGCGATAGGCGCAATAGCTTCCGGCATTTTCAGAGCCAGACAGAAAAAAAGATCTGGAACCAGTACCATTCCAAATCCCATAACGTTATACCCTGTCAGCGGAAAAATCACCATGGACAACAAAGTCATAATTGCAAAAATAATCAGACGTTTCAGGGCAATGACAAAGGTCTCCTTTCTGGTATCCTGAATAGACAGCAGGGTAATAATCCCCGCTGCCGTAAAAAACTCTAATCCCAGCATTTTGGCTATCAGGCAGGCACTCACCGTACCCACAATCAGCTTGCCCCACTTCATATAGTTAATTTTACCCATAATACTTTACTTTTTCCCTTTTAGATTTCTTTGGATAACAATTCTTCCCACATTTGAGCCACTGTCTTTTGATAAACGGGATGACGCATATATGGTGCAATCTGATTCAGAGGCTGTAACACAAAATCACGATTTTTCATATCCATATGGGGAATGATTAAAGTCTCTGTATCCAATATCAGGTCATCATAAAATAAAATATCTAAATCCAGGGTTCTTGGTCCCCAGTGTATGGTTCGTTCCCTGTGTGCCTCCTTTTCTATTTTGTGAAGAAGATGCAATAATTCCCTTGGACTTTTTAAGGTTCTAAGTTCCAAGCACCCATTTAAAAACGGCTCCTGCTCCACCCCGCCGTAAGGTTCCGTTTCAATAAAATCAGAACAGCGCATCACATCGCAATCCTCCTGCTGTGCCAGGCTTTCTACCGCCATATTAAGATATTCCTGGCGATTGCCCATATTAGACCCCAAACCAATATAGGCAGTGTGCCACCCTCTGGTGATTTCCACAGAGACAGTATCTAGTGGCAGTCCTACAGGAGCCCAGGGTTTTTTTATTTCTACGGTAACCTTTTCTAACATTTGAATAGCTAATAGTAATTCTCTTGCCACCTGTTCCGCTACCGTTTCAATCAACTGAAAAGTATGTTCTTTTAACAATGTGGTAATTTTGTGACTCACCATGCCGTAATCAATGGATTGACTTAGGTCATCTGTCATTCCTGCTTTTCTGATATTTGTATACATCGTCACCGATACCAAAAACTTTTGACCTAACACATTCTCCTCTTTTAACACACCGTGGTTACAAAAAACCTCCAAATCTTTTATCTTAATCTTGTCCATATAAAATCCGCTCCGTCATAGCAATGGCACGTTTGTTTTCCTTTACATCATGTACCCGTACAAAGGCACACTTCTTCATCACACCCATTACCGTAGTCACCAAAGTTCCTTCCACTCTTTCATCCACAGGTAAGTCCAATGTGAGGCCAATCACAGATTTTCTGGATGTGGCGAGTAACACCGGATAGCCCAAAGAATGTAGCATCTCCACCTTATTGATAATTTCCAAATTCTGCTCATAACTTTTTGCAAAACCAACTCCAGGGTCCACAATAATTTTATCGTCCATAACCCCTGCTTTTTTCGCTATCATAACAGATTCCATCAAATCATTTATAACGTCATCCATATAATTGCCATATTCTGTGTTTTGGCGGTTGTGCATTAACACACAGGGAAGGTTTGACTGTGCTACCACACCTGCCATATGTTTGTCATACTTAAATCCCCAGATATCATTCACCATATCTGCTCCTGCCTGAATAGCTGCCTGTGCCACCTTTGACTTGTAAGTATCTATGGAAATAGGAACATCAAACCTTTCCTTAATAGCCGATATCACTGGAACTACACGGCTGATTTCTTCTTCCTCTGAAAGAAGGGTGTAACCCGGTCTTGTGGATTCTCCCCCGATATCTATTACATCTGCACCTTCTACTATCATGCGCTGGGTCTGCATTAATGCGGCATCCAGCTGGTCAAATTTCCCACCATCGGAAAAAGAATCCGGTGTTACATTCAAAATTCCCATGATATAAGTATGTTTTCCTATTTCAAATTCTCTGTTTCCTATCTTCATATTATCACCTTCCATTTTCACTGAAACTAAGTCAAAAGCTGTTTATTTTTCTTATCCTCTTTCCAATTACATTTTTTTTCCGCCTTACAAGAAAAACAAGGTCTGCTTGCTTTATCTGCACGATAGAAAATCCCCCGAAAAGTCTTCTCTGTTGATATATCCTTCTCTCTGTGACTGCCGATAGCATCCAAAATCAAATCTATTTCTTCTTCTGTATAATCACAATCCTTTAGAATTGCAGGTGCGTACTTTAAGCTTGCTCTTTCATGGGGTATATTATCCTCATACTGCTTAAAACGACCAATATCGTGCAATAACGCTGTGGCATAAACCACATCTTTTTTTATAGAAATTCCTTCCTCTAAAACATAAATATATGCAATTCTCGCCACATCCAGGAAATGAACCATATTATGCCTGCAAAATTCCCGTTTTTTTTCGTATTTTGCTATTTTTTTATAACATTTTTGATACTGCTTATGCTGTAATATTTTATTTACACGTTCCATTGTATCCTACACCATTCCATTCTACTAACATTCAAACTCTACCGTCCATCTATTAGAGTTTTCTTATCATACCGTTCTATCTCTTCCATCAATCTTCCAATAAAAGATAAGGAGCCAAAAGATAGTATGGTACCTTCATCTCCTGCAAGCAACACAGCCATTTCCAATGCTTCCTGTAAACTGTCTGCATTGGTAACCCTGTCATTGTATTCCCTTACCACTTTGGCAAGTTCATACCCATCCATGGCCCTTGGGTTCTCTGGAATTGTAAATGTGATAATCTGGGCAGCATACTTTGCAGTATGTTCCAAAATTTTACCATAGTCTTTATCTTTAAAAATCCCTAACAAATATACCAGATTACAATTTTTTAAATGTTTATCAATCACCTTTGCAAGCTGCTTTGCCGCATCTTCATTATGAGCACCATCCACGATAATTCTGGGGCTATCATGTACCTTTGTAAGCCTGCCAAGCCATCTGGTTCTTTCCATTCCTTCAAATATTTTTTCCTGCTCTACAAAAAATCCCTTGTCTTGTAAGTGAGTAATCACTTTCAATGCCAAAAGTGCATTTTTTATCTGGTGTTCTCCTACCAGTGATATCCTCACATTTTCAAAATTCATGGTTTCATCACGAAAAGAAAATATCTGTTCTTCCAGATTGGAAACCGAAACCTTTGCCTGATTTGATGAGACAAACTGTAAGGTACAGTGGTTTTCTTTGGCACATTTTTCAAGAACCTCCTCCACTTCTTTTGCCTGTTCAATGGAAATTGCAGGGGTATTCTTTCTCATGATTCCCGCTTTATTTTCTGCAATCTGCTCCAGGCTGTCTCCCAAAATTCCCATATGGTCCATACTGATAGAAGTAAACACAGTGCATAATTTTTCCTCAATGGCATTGGTGGCATCCTCCCTGCCCCCTAAACCACATTCTAAAATTACCAAATCGCAATTTTTTTCACAAAAATACCATAGACAAAGTGCAGTTTCTACTTCAAAGGGTGTGGGATGAGCAAACCCCTGGTCCGCCATCTCTTCTGCAACTTGGCTGATACATGTGATGCCCTTTGCAAAATCTTCCTTTGTAATATACCTATTGTTAATCTGAATTCTTTCACGGTATTTACAAATGGTAGGCGATATATACCTTCCCACTTGATAGCCTGCGGTAGTATATACCGTAGATAAATAAGAAACAACGGAACCCTTTCCGTTGCTTCCTGCCACATGGATAATTTTTAATTTTCTTTCCGGATTTCCCATGCGACGTAACAATTCTTTGATGTTAGAAAGCCCCAACACACTTCCATATCCACTTATGTCATCCATATATTCTCTTGCCTGTTTATAGTCCATGGGAAACTCCATCCTTTTTACTTTCTTTTACTTTATTTTACTTTATTTTGCTTTCTTTCTCTCTTTGGTGCGCTCACCATATTTTTCTTCACAGTATTTACAGCGGTAAATCTTCTTTTCCTTGTCCGTCAGAACGAATACGTGTTTTAACTCCTGTTCAATGGAAGTAATACATCTTGGATTTTTACACTTAATTACATTTTCAATGGTTTCCGGAAGACTAAGTTCCTTCTTTTCTACAATCTCACCATCTTTAATTATATTCACAGTAATATCACAGTCAATAAATCCAAGAATATCCAAATCCAATGCTTCGATATCACACTCTACCTTGATGATATCTTTCACCCCCATCACATTGCTCCGGGCATTCTTTATAATCGCCACGCAACAGTCCAATTTATCCAGCTTTAAATCATGGTAAATTGACATACTCTTCCCAGCTTCAATATGGTCCAGAACAAAACCTTCATTTAATCTGCCAACATTTAACATCTATATGCCCTCCTAGTCCTACTCAACTTTTGTATTCAACAAGGTCAAAATCAAAGCCATTCTGGCATATACTCCATACTGTACCTGTTTAAAATACACTGCTCTGGGATCATCGTCTACTTCCACAGAAATTTCATTTACCCTTGGCAACGGATGCAATACCAGCATATCCTCCCTGCCCAAAGCCATTTTCTGTTTGTCCAGGATGTAAAAATCCTTCATGCGCACATAGTCTTCTTCATTAAAGAATCGCTCTTTCTGCACTCTGGTCATATACAGTAAATCCAGTTCCGACATAACATCCTCTAAACGCACAACTTCCTTATATTCAATTCCATTTGCATCCAGCACTTCTTCCCTGATATATCCCGGCACACGTAACTCTTCTGGAGAAATCAATACAAACTTAACACCCTCATACCTTACCAATGCGTTAATTAGGGAATGCACGGTACGTCCAAATTTCAAATCTCCACACAAACCAATCGTGAGATTCCCCAATCTTCCCTTCAGGGATTTGATGGTCAGCAAATCCGTAATGGTCTGGGTTGGATGCTGATGTCCTCCGTCCCCGGCATTGATTACCGGAATGGAAGAATGCATGGAGGCAACCAATGGTGCCCCTTCCTTGGGATGACGCATTGCACAGATATCAGCATAACAGGAAATCATTCGGATGGTATCCGATACACTTTCCCCTTTTGCAGCCGAGGAACTTGCAGCGGATGAAAATCCCAGCACATTGCCTCCCAGATTCATCATGGCAGCCTCAAAGCTCAAACGGGTTCTGGTGCTAGGCTCATAGAATATGGTGGCAAGCTTTTTCCCCTGACAGACATGGGCGTATTTTTCAGGATTCTTTTCTATTTCTCCAGCTAAGCTTAACACCTTATCTAATTCTTCTACTGTAAAATCCAATGGACTCATTAAATGTCTCATTAATCTTCTCCTTTTGATCTGATTATTTATTGATATGGTAACTTTTCAGTACCCTGTGTACAGTAACTCAGCATTTACTGCTGACACCGCAAGAAAATGTAGATTTTACAAAAACCGGGCAATTTTGCATTTGTCGGCATTGCCCGATTTACGTAACTGTTCAGCTATAGAATTGTCAATAAATCCTCTACACTCTTTCTCTTAGGAGCCTCTGGTGATTCTGCCGGGTATCCAATGGCAATCAATGCCACCATCTCTCTCTCCTCCGGTAATTCAATCATCTCTGCCACTTTTTCATAATCAAGAATTCCCATGATGACACTGGACACTCCATATTCATGAGCTGCCAAACAGAAGGTCTGACTTGCCACACCTGCATCAAACATTTGCCAGGAATCTTCTTTTGTGGTAGAGAAAGAACCGTCTCTCTCATATCCGCAACGCTTTTTTACCACATTGACTGCTACCAGTGCCGTGGCAGACTGAATGGTGTTAGCGTTAAATGGAATGGTAGCCTCTGTGGCAATTTTATCCTTTAACTCCTTATCGAAAATCACAGTATATCTGGTAATCTGTGTGTTCTTCCAGGACGGCGCCATAGCTGCTGCTGCCACAATTTTTTCTATGGTTTCCTTTGTAACTTCCTGTTCTGTAAACTTACGTACACTTCTTCTGGTATTAATACATTCAATGGTATTCATAGTTTTCCTCCTTGGCCATATAAAATTGTTCTTGTTCTATAGATTCTTTGATTAGGTACAGTAACTCAATTTCAGTTGATTTTAGTATAACGCAAACTATGTTTACTTGCAAGAAAAAGCATTGACAAAATAGAAATATTCCCTTAAGATAATCTGTGGAAAAGTAAGACAAATGATCGCAGCTGCAATTTCGAAAGAAAGCAGGTGAGGAAAGTCCGGGCTTCACAGGGCAGGGTGCCAGATAACGTCTGGTGGAGGCGACTCCAAGGCTAGTGCAACAGAAATGAACCGCCATATTTTATGGTAAGGGTGGAAGGGCAGTGTAAGAGACTACCGCCGTTGTGGTAACACATCGGGCATATGTAAACCCCACTCGAAGCAAGACCGAACATGGACATACGGCGGCCCGTCGGTCCTAGGTAGGTCGCTGGAGACTGTTGGTGACGACAGTCCTAGATAGATGATCATTCACGACATAACCCGGCTTATCGTTTTGCTTTTCTCTTTTATTTTTGACAAAAAACCACGTATCTTCTGATTTTGATGCGTGGTTCTTTCTTTCCATTTTATTTAGCGTATTTATCTATAAGTTCCTGTAATTCATTTCTATGGTTTTCAATCCAAAGCTTATATGTGGTATTCTCTTTTGCAATTATATTTCCCAGCTCTACAAGAAATTCCGGTATTTTTTCTGCCACAATAATCTGTCCGGCTTCTGCCAGATACTCCTTCCCTCTTTTCTGATTACCATCTACAAAGATAGCAAAAGCCTTTTGCGGTCCTTCCGGCGTCTGTTTCATCGCCCCCCGAAATCCCAGGGTTCCCACCTGATGAGCTGCACAGGAAGATGGACACCCGGAAATACAAATTCTAGGCAGTACTCCATTTTTGAACTTTTCTTTTCGCACTCTCTCTACACATTGTTTTAAAAGCAAAGGGGAATCCCCCAAGCCTACCTGACAGGTGGAGGCACCAACACAACAAGTAGACTCTTCAAACAGATTTTCTGAGCCGTCCTTTGTAAGTTCTATCATCTGTTCTGCCTCTTTCCCATTCAGATTTATGATATAAACTCCACTATCTGGTGTCACTCTCAATTCTACCGCTTCCATAGGCTCAATTGCTTCCAATATCTTCTTCAAGCTTTCCACCGAAGGTTCCCCGGCAATTGGATGATAGTATACCGCATATAGCCCTGGCTGTTTCTGCTCTATTGCCCTCCTATGTGTGATACTACCCTGAGTTTCTTTGGTGCTATTTCCTTCTGCCCATAATTCTTTGATATCTAAGTCCAGTTCTTCTTCCTGTATCACCTTTTCTAACATTTTGGTATATTCTTTTTTCAGTCCATCCTCACCCAGAGTTTCTTTTAAGTATCTTGTTCTGGAACGACCACGGTTTTCATAATTTCCAAAAGTAACAAAGGTATTTACCATGGCCTTGATGTAATATAAGATTTTTTCTGGTTCTACATCCTCTGCAAGAAGAATGCCCAGACTTGGGTTGTTTCCAAGTCCCCCTGCTCCGTACACATCAAACTTATGATTTTCTTTTGCCACGAACCCCAAATCACGGAAGGTAGCATGAACTTCATTTTCCTCACAATTGCTAAAGCAACATTTTAATTTTCTTGGAAACTTCACTGCCTTGATAAAGTGCATCAAATAGTCTCCTGCCGCTTTTGCGTATGGAATAACATCAAAGGTTTCCCCTTTTCTCACTCCTGATAAAGGAGATGCCATCACATTTCTAGGAAAGTCTCCACCGCCGCCCCGGCTAATCATGCCTTCCTTCCAGGCTTCCTCGATTAACTGTGACAAATCCTCTGCTTTTAAATTGTGAAGCTGTACAGACTGACAAGTGGTAAGTTTCACTAAATCAATTTGATATTTCTCACAGCTGTTTACAATAAATCTAAGGTGCTCCTTAGACAACACTCCACCTGGCAGACGAAGTCTTAGCATATGACATTTTCCGCCTCTTTGGGCATAGCTCCCAAAGCCACCTGACATTCCCTTATACTGTGCTACGGTCACTTCTCCTTCGTCAAATGCCTTTAGATTTTTTCGGAATTCCTCTAAATCGGGCAAAAATTCTTCTAACCATTTCTTTGACATATCCTATTCCTCCCATTGTAGTCTTCCATCTTTTTTCGTCAATTATACATTAAAGCAGCTGCCTCCGATAAATTCCCGGATAATGGAATTATTTGGGACTCCTTCACTGCTGATACCAAGGAAATAGTCCAAAAACTTCAGAAGACGTTTCGCTTCCGGGTACTCCTCATCCTCAGGTGTAATAGAAAACAGCAACGGTTCTGCATATTGTTTCAAAACAGACAATTCATAAATCAAAGCCGAGTTAAACATAGCATCTGCCTCTTCCTGGTAAGGAAAGATATTCTGTTCCTCTCCTCTTCTTACAGAGTACCACATTCCAATGGTGGTCTTTGCATCAGAACCTCTTGTTCTTGCATCTCTTACCATTCTCCGAATCAATCTTCCGTCGGTGGTTGGAATCCGATTGTGTTCATCTACGTTTAGCTGAGTCAACGCACTAATGTAAATCTTATATTTACTTTCCTTAGGCAGAGAATAGGAAAGCTTATCATTCAATCCATGAATTCCCTCAATTACCAGAATATCATCCGGTCCTAGCTGCATAAAATCTCCCTTATACTCTCTTTTTCCAATCTTGAAGTTGAAAGCCGGAATCTCTACCCTTTCTCCCCGCAACAAAGCATTCATATCCTCATTAAATTTTTCTACATCAATTGCCTCTAAACACTCAAAATCATAATTTCCAAATTCGTCCTTTGGTGTATCCGCTCTATCTTTAAAATAGTTATCCAATGCTACCGGATGTGGTTTCATACCATGTGCCAGCAATTGAACAGACAGTCTGTGTGAGAAAGTAGTCTTTCCCGAAGAGGAGGGGCCTGCAATCATAACAAACTTTTTGTCATGGGATTTACAGATTTCCTCCGCAATTTGAGCTATCTTCTTTTCCTGCAATGCCTCCTGCACCAACATAAGCTGTTCCATTTTTCCAGAGACAATCTTATCATTTAATGCCCCTACTGTGCTTACATCCAACATATCCCCCCACTGTTGCGCCTCTTTTAAAGTGGCAAACAGCTTCTTTCTTGGATGAAATTCTAAGACAGCTTTCATATCTGCCACTGTAGGCAACTGAAGCACAAATCCTTCATCAAAAGCAATCAGTTCAAAATATTTCACATATCCTGCATCTGGCAGCATATAGCCATAATAATAATCCTCAAACCCACTCATACTGTAAATATTTACATTGGAAACACGACGATAGCGGAACAATCTTTCCTTATCTTTCATTCCGTATTTACGGAATAATGCAACTGCCTCTCTGGTGGGAATGCTCTTTTTGTTGATTGGTATTCTCTCCTGGGAAAGTTTGCGCATTCGTTCTGTCACCTTATCCAAAAATTCCTGATTCACCTCTACCGTACCTTTTAAGGTACAATACAGTCCTTTATCCACCGAAAAGTTTACCACTACCTTTTCAATGGTTCCCATATCATATAGTTCTGCTACATCATATATGGCTTTCAACATCAATAATGTGGCGCTTCTTTTATACGCCTTATGCCCAGCATCATCTGCTGTTGTCACGAAGGCTAGATTACAATCATGGGTCACTCTTTTATTTAATTCCTGCAACTGATGTCCCAACATAACCAGTGCGATATCTTCTTTATAATCTTTTTGAAAATCCTTAGCAATTTCTAAGAAAGATGTCCCTTTTTCGTATTCATACACCTGTCCTTTGATGGTCACTTTTACCTTTTCTTCCATACCAATACCCCCATTTCTTTGCTTATTTCTTATCTGTTCAGAACTACTGAATAGTTACCTTATTTCTATATGTACCAGAATGGTTCCTGATTCATGGCCGCAACAACCTCTACTCCAGCGAGCTCATTTTCTAAAAACTTTGTCATATATGGTATAAACATCTGTTCTAGCCCATAATGTCCCGCATCGATGATTGTAAGCCCCTTTGCCACTGCATCAATTCCTTCGTGATGGTCTATATCCCCGGTAATCAATACCTGAGCTCCCGACTTTACCGCCTTGTCAATCACACTTTTTCCAGACCCCGGACATATTGCCACTGTCTGTATCTTTCTTAGCGGTGTACCAAATATTTTCACCTGTTCTATATGAAACACCTGTTTTACCAAATCCCCACACTGACTGACAGTTACTTCCTCTGGCAGAATCCCTACCTTTCCTATGCCTACTCTGGCAGTTTCCCCCTCATATGTTACATCCAGCACACTTCTGGTGGTTAATCCCAGTTTGTCTGCCGCTAAATCCGCCATATGGGTTACATCAAAATTGGTATGCATTGCATAATATGCAATATGATTTTCCATCATTTTTACAATTCTTCTGCCAATAAAATCATCTGTGGTAATTCTTTTCATTGCCGAAAATATTAATGGGTGATGGGTAACTATCATATCAGCACCTACTAATATAGCATCATTGACCACCTCATCTGTTGCATCTAAAGCAACATAGATTTTAGACACTTTCTGTTTTCTGTCCCCTAACAAAAGTCCTACATTATCCCAATGTTCCGCATAAAAGCAGGGGGACAAATCCTCCAAAACTTCAATTACCTGATTACACTCCAATTTCTTCACCTTCTTTATAATACGCCATTGCTTCTTTATTATGCATTAACAATTTCTCAATCTCACCATATCGTTCTCTCTGACTTTGAGTATCTTTTGCTGATAATTTTTCCAACAGTTCAAGATATTTTTTTTCCTCTTTTTTTAGAAATTCCAACAAGGTTATATTCTTTTCTTTTAATAACCATGGTCCGTAGAGAAATTCACATTCCTTCCTGCAGTTCATTTCGCCCGATTTCACCTGCATCATAGAATAATATTTTCCTTCCTCAAAAACCATATTTTCCTTTGTAATCGCAAACCCTTGTTCCTGTAAAAAATGACGAACCTGTTCTATTTCCGACTGGGGTTGTAACACAAAAAAATCCAATGTTTTAAAAACATCTAATCTTTTTTTCATAATGTTTATCATCAAAGGACCACCCATGCCAGCAATCACCACAGCCTTTACTTCCCCTAATGAAAGTTTTTCTGCTCCATCTGATAGGCGCAACTGTATTTTTTCCTGTAAACCAGTTTCATCTATATGCTCTCTGGCTCGTTCTAACGGTCCTTTATTGATATCCATAGCCACTGCCCTTTGTATCTTTTTCTTTTCCAGCAAATAGATAGGGATGTATCCATGGTCAGTTCCAATGTCAGCTAGAGACTCACACTCTTCCACTAACATTGCAACTGCCGTTAATCTTTTCGATAATTCCATAATGCCTGTTACGTTCTCCTAGTCAAGATAATCCTTTAACTTGCGACTTCTGCTTGGATGACGCAATTTACGAAGAGCCTTTGCTTCAATCTGACGAATACGTTCCCTGGTTACCTTAAACTCTTTTCCTACTTCCTCCAAGGTTCTGGCACGTCCATCATCTAATCCAAAACGAAGTCTCAACACCTTCTGTTCTCTGTCTGTCAGAGTATCCAATACCTCTGAGAGCTGTTCCTTTAATAAGGTAAATGCCGCTGCATCTGCAGGTACCGGTACATTATCATCCTGGATAAAATCTCCCAAATGGCTGTCTTCTTCCTCCCCAATTGGAGTTTCTAAGGATACCGGTTCCTGAGAAATTTTCAATATTTCCCGAACTCTGTCCACAGGCATATTCATAACCTCAGCAATTTCTTCTGGAAATGGTTCCCTTCCCTTTTCCTGTAATAATTGTCTGGACACTCGAATCAGTTTGTTGATGGTTTCTACCATATGCACCGGAATACGAATGGTTCTTGCCTGGTCAGCAATGGCTCTTGTAATAGCCTGTCGAATCCACCAGGTCGCATAGGTGGAAAATTTGTATCCCTTGCGGTAGTCAAATTTTTCCACTGCCTTAATCAATCCCAGGTTGCCCTCTTGAATCAAATCAAGGAACAGCATACCACGCCCTACATAACGTTTTGCGATGGAGACAACCAATCTAAGGTTGGCTTCCGCCAATTTTTTCTTTGCCTCCTCATCACCTAGTTCCATTCTCTTTGCCAAATCAATTTCTTCCTCAGCACTTAACAATGGAACTTTTCCAATTTCTTTTAGATACATACGAACCGGATCTTCAATACTGACACCATCAGGCACTGACAGGTCAATATTCTCAACATCTACCTCATCCTCTTCGTCCAATATGATTTCATCGTCATCTTCATCGTCATCTGTGATACGCAAAACATCAATGTTCTTTGATTCTAACATCTCCAAAATCATTTCAAACTGTTCTGCATTTAAAGACATATCCTGAAAGAAATCGCTAATTTCCTGATATTCCAGCACATTTTTCTTCTTTTGGGCAATAGATAAAAGCTCCTTTAATTTTTCTCTAAACTTTTCCATTGTGTTCTCATCCATGATTGTATTGTCCTCCATAACTGTTGTTATCACCACTATAACCTAATGTGTATTTTCTCTAATTCCTGTAAAACGCTCTTTGCTTTCAGAATATTTTGTAACCCCTGCATATCCGAAGGGTCCAATTCTCTGGTATGATATTCCAGACTTTCTTTTTTTACGCGAATAACCACATCGCGAATTGCCTTTTCTTCCAGATTTTGTTCCAAATCTTCTAACTTGGTATGAAAAAGCCCCGCCGCCTCCTGTTGTTCTTCCTGACTTTCAAATAAATTTAATATTTTTGCCGGATTTACCTCCCCATCTTCAATCTGTGCGAACAAACATTCCGCAACTTTTTTATAGGTACCTTCTTTAAAATCACTTACAAAAATATATTTTTTTATCTGATGGTAAACATCAGGAAATTCGATTAACCAGGTCAGCAGTAATCTCTGTGCCTTGGCATCCTCTTTTGTCTTTGCCGTCTTTTGAAACGATTCATTTTTGCTGGAATTCTGTTCCTTAACAGGGTCTAACTGCAATCCAATTTTATTCACCAGACTCCTTAAACTTTCTCTGCTGACAAAATATTTTTCTGCCATGGCATCCAGATAATTATTTCGCTCAATTTCCTCT
Source organism: uncultured Lachnospiraceae bacterium (assembly GCA_902767135.1). Taxonomy (GTDB): domain Bacteria; phylum Bacillota; class Clostridia; order Lachnospirales; family Lachnospiraceae; genus RUG11237. The sequence goes on from CACXGE010000045.1 coordinate 16,496, forward strand.
TCGAAATTCAATAATCTTCTTGCCACCTCATTGATGAATCTGGTTTTTCCTTCTGGGTCCTTTAAATCAAATTCCTTTTCCAATACAGATATTTCAAAAAAGAAAGCATTTTCTGCCTTTTGAATTCTCTCCTCAAAAGCCTCTCTCCCCATATTCTTTATAAATTCGTCAGGGTCCTTATAGGGGTCCATATGGATTACCTTGATCCTCAGTCCTGCTTCCTTACATATAGGTATTGCTCGTAACGCAGCTTTTATACCTGCATTGTCACTATCATAGCAAAGATATACTTCCTGTGTATATCTTTTTAGCAGACTTGCATGTCCAGAGGTAAATGCAGTTCCCAAAGATGCCACTGCGTTATCGAATCCTGCCTGATGCATAGCTATCACATCCATATAACCTTCACAGATAATCATAAAATTTTTTTTGGCGATTCTAGCGCGATTCAAGCCATACAAATTTCTGCTTTTTTCAAATATTTTGGTCTCTGGAGAATTCAAATACTTTGGCTCTCCTTGTCCCATAACTCTCCCACCAAACCCAATTACTTTGCTATTCACATCCATTATCGGGAACATAACACGGTTAAAAAACTTATCATAGGCTCCTCGTCTCTCATCAAAGGTAATCAGACCGCTATCCTTTAACAGCTCATCGGAATACCCTTCCTTTTTCAAGTACTGATACAGTTCATCTCTATACTTTCCGGCATAACCTAATCCAAAGTTTTTCATAGTGTCCTGGGACAGTCTACGTTGCACCAGGTATTCATACCCTGCCTGTCCATCTGGCTGTCTTAACTTGTAAAAATAAAAAGACGCTGCCTTTTTATTCACTTCTAACAGTTGTTTTCTAAGATCTGCTTTCTTTCTGGCTTCCCCATCATAGTCACCTTCCGGCAAATCCACTCCTGCCCTTTCCGCTAATGATTTTACAGCCTCCACAAACTCAAAATTCTCATACTGCATCATGAAAGTGTACACATTTCCACCTGCTCCACAGCCAAAGCAATAATACATCTGCTTTGCCTGTGAAACGGAAAAGGAGGGCGTCTTTTCATTATGAAACGGACAAAGCCCCACATAGGAACTACCTCTTTTCTTTAGTTTTACATATCCCGAAATCACATCCACAATATCATTTTTATTTCGGACCTCTTCAATTATCTCATCACTGTAAAACATGCGTATCCTTTCTGACAAAATATTCCAAATCTGCTACCTAATATTTGTATCGGATTTTATTGGAGATTTCCTAACCCACAGGAAATGTTTCTGAATTATCCTCCTGTCGTTCCCTTCTACTCAACAATATCCGTAATATCTACTTTCTGTCTCGACGCAATATGTTTGTTGATATAAGCTTCCATCATTTGAAGATTATCACGCAGACTAACCAGGCTTGGAATTGCTTTTTCGCTTGATATAGTTATCATATCTACATGACACAATTCATCATATAATCTGCTGATTCCTTTTTCAATGAGCTCCAACTGTTCTACATCGACATATTTTCCCTCATTTTTTCTAATATCAAGTTCGAACTCCAATGCCAGTAAAATCCCTACATCTCTAGGGTCTCCTTTTCCTGACTTTTCTTTCATTTTAATTTCTTCCATCATTCTTTGAATGTTTTCTACTGACAAATCTTTAAATTTTCTTTCCATATCAGTTTCCTCCCGTGCACTCATAATATAGTTTTGTTTCGATTTAATTAAAATAAACCAAATCGTCCTCTAATTTTTCAGATGTTTCAATTTTTTCCGCATACAGGACAGGGCCTTCCCCGTTGTATTCTTTTTGATATTCACATCCCACTTCCGCTGTAATGTAAATCCAATCTCTCATCTGATATGGTGCTATCATTGCCGGTTCACACTTGCATACAAAGCCGATAAAGCTCACATCATCTGCGCAACAGGTCATAGCAAATCTTCCCGGTACGAAACATCCCCTTGGCAATTTGGGCGATTTGTACACAATGGCACGGAATCGTACTTTCTTTCCTTTGTATTTCTGCGGATTATCTGCTGCATCTAAATACCACAAACCATAGTCTTCATCTTCTATCTCTATCACTGGTGCATTGATATCAAAAGGTAATTCCTCTTCCACTTCCATATCTGGCATTCCATCCTCAGATTCAAAATAAATCTGTGCCCTTCTGTTTACTGCTTTTACACTCTTCCTTAATGCCTGTTTTTTTGTGTCTGCATTACAGCGATTAAAGATAATCATATCTGCATTGGTAAAGTGGGACATCATCAAAGAGCGCATATTATTTAGATACAATTCAAAGGTAGGTGCTGCAACGGTAGTTATCACCTGAACAATCTGCCATCTTTTTGGTAAATTGTTCTCCCCAAATACTTCCGTAGTCCACATTCCATTATATTCTATCATAATTCTCTTTGGCTTATAGGTTCTCTGACATTCCCTGAAAAACTCTAAAGTCAACTTTTCTTTGTCATCCACCTGAACCAGGCTGATTTTATTTTTTTCCAATTCTGCCTGGTCATATTCTACCTCTCCTTCTTCACAGGCAATCAGCAAAATAGGTTCTCCATTTACAAATTCCTGATCTTCTAAGGTATCCTTAATAAATGTGGTCTTTCCACTTTCTAAAAAACCCAGAAAAACATATACCGGTATCTCTAACATTATTTCAGCCTTTCTTTTTAAATTCCAAATAATTGTTCTATTTTCTCTGTTGCCAAATCCGTTCCAATAACGCAGAGTCTTCCTGTAACGTCTGCCGCTCCGGTTCTTACCTCAAATTCACCCGGCACCAAGTCAAAATGAAGCCAGTTTCCATCCTCTGCCGGCAAAATCCCCTTTGCACGGAGAATCATACCATACTCGCTGCTATTTGTAAGTTTTTCCAACATTCCTTCCAATGCACTTTGTTCAAATTCATGAGGTGTCTCTGTTCCCCAACTGGTAAACACATCATCTGCGTGATGGTGTCCATGATGGTGATCATGTCCGCAGCACTCATGGCCGTCCTCATGATGGTGATGATGCTCATGGTCGTGATGGTGGTCATGTCCGCAACACTCATGGTCATCCTCGTGATGATGGTTATGTCCACAGCACTCATGGTCGTCCTCGTGATGGTGGTTATGTCCACAGCACTCATGGTCGTCCTCGTGATGGTGGTCATGTCCACAGCACTCATGGTCATCTTCATGATGGTGATGATGGTGTCCACACTCTGGACAAATCTCTTCTTCCTTCATCATTTTTTCCAATAAAGAGTGTTCCTGTTCCATTGCCTGAAGAATCTGTGCTCCATCTAAGTTCTCCCAAGGTGTTGTAATAATAGTAGCCTTATCATTGTGCTCTTTTATTGCATTTACACACTTGTCCAGTTTCTCCATTGACAACTTCTGGGTACGACTTAACACAATGGTCTTTGCGCTTTCGATCTGATTATTGAAGAATTCACCGAAATTTTTCATATACATTGCAGCCTTGGTTGCATCTACCACTGCTGTTGTACTGTTTAGGCAAACCTCCACGTCTTCGCTTACGCCCTGCACCGCTTTGATAACATCTGACAATTTTCCTACTCCTGATGGCTCTATAATCACTCGGTCCGGATGATATGTTGTAAGAACTTCTTTTAAAGATTTACCAAAGTCTCCAACCAAAGAGCAGCAAATACAGCCCGAGTTCATTTCTGTCACCTGCACACCAGCCTCTTTTAAGAATCCACCATCAATACCAATTTCTCCAAACTCGTTTTCGATTAAAACCAGTTTTTCCTTTGCCAGCGAATCCTCAATCAGTTTTTTTATCAATGTTGTCTTTCCAGCACCTAAAAAACCTGAAATAATATCTATTTTTGTCATTCTCATTCCACCCTTTCCTACGATTTCAGAAGTAAATGCTTCCATCTATCCTGAATAGCTACTTGCCATCTATATGAATTTGGTTTTCGCAATACTATATTATAACTCTTTTTTCAATTTTTTTCAAGATTATTGCAAAAGAAATAACGAAAAAGAAGTCTAACCCTTAGACTCCTTGGAAGTATGCGGGAGATGGGACTTGAACCCACACGACGTTGCCATCACTAGATCCTTAGTCTAGCCTGTCTGCCAATTCCAGCACTCCCGCTTAGTGCCGATTCATGCCCTCAGCATTTTCGGCACATGTGTCATTATATCATTTTCAGCCTGTTTGTCAAGCCCTTTTTCGGGATTTCCTCCAGGACTTTTTTCAGCATACTCTTATGCAAGAGCAGCCTTTGCAGTCTCAACAAGCTTAGCGAATGCAGCCGGATCACTTACAGCGATCTCAGCAAGCATTTTGCGGTTGATATCTACATTTGCAGTCTTCAGACCATGCATCAGCTGGCTGTAGGA